>NZ_CANMAB010000008.1:0-72698 GCF_947495635.1 uncultured Virgibacillus sp.
ATCAAACATTTCAAAATAACTACTTGGCTTAACGCAGTCATTGCACTGATTTTATACTTTCTTAACTTATAAAAAAGAGCTTGAATTTTTTCAAGCTCTTTACTAGATTATTGTCTTCTATTTTCGGAATTTATATGGACTTCTTTACTAACTTGTTTCATTCTTTCAATAATACGACCAGCTTTGACTTGCTCTACACCACTTTTCGTTTGAGCAAGGTGATCTTCCAGCTGCCCCATACTATAATTGGAAGTGAAAAAAACTGGGAGTCCTTCCATCATTCGATATTGTAGCAACGAACCGAGAATCTCATCTCGAAACCAGGAAGATTGCATTTCCGCGCCAATATCATCAAGCATTAAAACATCTGCTTTTTTGAAGTAATCCAATTTTTTATTAACGGTATCGTCTTTCATCGAGGATTTTATCTCGCGTACAAACTCTGGCATATAAATGAGTGTAGAGGAAATATGAAGTTCTTTTAATTTATTAGCCAATGCTCCTAAAAAATATGTTTTTCCTACTCCAAACGGGCCATAAAAGTAAATACCTTTTTCAGGTATTCCAGATTTTGCTTCTTCAACAAATTGCAACAAGTCTCGGACTGCCTTACTACGTTTTGGATCTGTATCGATATCATCAATAGCTGCTTCTAAGATTTGCTTAGGCATGTATAAGCTTTGCACTAACTTTTGTTGCTCTTGTTGTCTCTCATGATCTATACGAAGATGGCATTTTTCATAAGATAAATGTATCTCTTTTCCCTCTACATATAGATTTGGAGAATATCCCTGAAGCATATTTTTACATTCAGCGAAGCAAGTACAATTATCACACTGTTTTGATTGTGACTTGTATTCATATAGTTTCATTAAGTTTTTATCAATTTCAGACTGTGGTAATTGAGGATGCTGAGATAGAAATACCGATATTTCAGGGTCACTTAAAATTTCATGCTTAATTTTTGTATAGTTTTCTTGAAAATTATTATTTCCCCTCATCCACTTTTTTAGTGAAGATTGTACTGGCTTCATTTCAATCATCCTTAATCATGCTTATTTATTGTTACTAGAATATTGCCTTAGCAATTCCTCTAATTCACGCTGTTCCTTCGCTTCGTCGATTTCCTCTTCTTTGGTAGCAGTCGCCTGTAGTTGTTTTTTCTTTTGCTCTTTAAACCAGTCTGGAATAACCTCTTTTTTGTTTCTTACACCATAACTACTATTGGTTTTTTTAACTTTTTGGTAGCTATCTTTTTCTTTCTTTGCAAATGCCATAGCCTCTTTTGCAGTTTGTAAATTCGCTCTTGACCAATGACTGGCAATTTTTTCTACATATGCTTTAGATAATTTCATATTGGATTGCAGCAAAACGTAATGAATTAACACATTCATAACTGGTGATGGCAGACCTTGTGACGTCATAATATCACGAATCAATCGCAAATCTTGCTCTGAAGCATGGTTCCCGCTAGATAAATCTTCTAGCAATTGTCTAGGAGAAATGGTTTCTAATTGCTCAATTAATTGCTCCTCTTTAGTGAGTGGCTGTTTGGATTTTGAAGTAGCGTTTTTCATTTGACTTGTTTTAGCTGAAAGTCTTATATTATTCCCTCTATACTTTTGCTTAAATACATCGTGACACGCCGCTTTAAACTCTTCTGTGTTTAAACAATTTTCCTCCGTTAAAGCCCATAATACCGATTTTTCAATATCATGGGACTCTAAATTATACAGAAACATCATTTGCGAAATGAGTTTTCGATTTTGAGTAGTAAGTACTTTTCTTATAGGTATCATACGCTGTTTTAAAGCATGCTCCATCCACGAAAAATCTACATCCAGCATATCCAATTCAGCTTCTTCCACATCCATATTTTCTTGCTGGTACGATGGTGTTACCGTTTCAAAGACATCCTGGAACGTAGCTGTAATGTTTACACCAAAGGACTCGTTTGGTGATGGAGTGAAATGCTGCTTTAAAAATTGAAATTTATCATTACCTATATGATGATACAGCAGCTGTGAAAGCATTGGATCTTTAAAAAAATGCGCTGGTGAAAATAACTGTTGTAATTCATACGTAAAAACATTATTCGACCCTTCCGATCTTTTAAATGTTTTTAACATTCCAATTGCTTCTAGTTTTAATCTGGCGCTATAGATCTCATCTAATGGTAAATTTAAATAATTCATCAATGTATGGTGTGTTTGGGGTTCTGATTTATTAAGCTGTAATTCGATTTCATGAAGAAGTGTTTGATATAATGTGACCGCTTGAATTCCAATTAACGGTTGGTACAAATGCGTTAGGGATTTAGCATAATCTACCGGTAGTGTTTCTTTAAGTACAACATAATATCCTTCAACAGGTAAAATCTTTCCTATCCTGTTCACCATTGCTCTAATCCTTTCATTTAAGCATATAATGTTTATTTATTCTCTGTATTAATTAAGTCTTTTAATTCATCAAGAAAAACGCTAATATCTTTAAATTGACGGTACACAGAAGCAAAACGAACATAAGCTACTTCATCCACTTTTGAAAGTCGATCCATAACCCTTTCGCCTACCTCTTTACTATCAATTTCTGATACTCCTTCATTACGCAGTTCTTTTTCTACCTCAACTGCAATTTCCTCTATTTTTTCTAGTGGAACCGGTCGTTTTTCACAAGCTCTGATTAAGCCTCGTATTAATTTCTCACGATTGAATTCTTGGCGCACTCCATCCTTCTTTACAACAATTAAGGGAACATCTTCAATTCGTTCAAATGTTGTAAATCGAAAGCCACACTGCTCACATTCCCTACGTCTACGGATGGATTGTCCTTCTTCAATTGGTCTCGAATCTAGTACCTTTGTGCTTTTGTTATGGCAATTTGAACACCTCATACCGTTCAACCCCACTCCTCATGTCTACCTATGCATGTCTTGTTTTGTAATGATTGGTAACTCTTTACTTATTTCGTTATAAAGTCGCTGTATTACCTTTGTACTATAGCCAAAATCAAATGGTAAAATCGATTCCGTAGTTACGGAAAAATCTATTGCAGTTTGATAGGGACGTACCATTATAATAGTTGCAATGATAAATGCCTTTTTTCCCTTTTTTATATTTACACTGATTTCACCATGTTCTTTCGATATTGAATGTAGTTGATACGTATCAGAACGTCTGAACATATCTTCTAGCGTACCCATTCCTTTATCTCTGGTTGTTTTATAATAATGTGTTTGGAGTGAGGTATCCCAATGGTTATCTCTAGTTTCAGCATGGTTGCTAAAAAATTTGGCCATCGTATTTCGTAACGACATTCTCAACACCCCAATTGCGTATATTTTTCATATGTATAGTATTACTATATTAACATGTTTTGCTTAAAACCTCTAACAGAAATAATTCGCTGTTAACTTCATAGTTTCAGAGAACAAAAGCCCAAGCGCTCGATTAGAAACGTAGTGACTGGAGCGAGGCAACGGAGATAAAGGTATTACGGTGAGCTTGCGAGCCGATGATAACTTAGATTAGGGTGATTCGTGGAGTCGCCTCGTTTCTGGAGCTGGACGTAGCTCAACACGCGCCTATTTATCCACACGACTAATTTTATAATTTCTTAGACAGTAAAAAAGGTCGATATTCTGCTGCAAGTTCCACAGACCATCGACCTTTTTGTACTTATTGAACTATTCATTAAGCCTTTTTACGACTTTCCTTTATATTAACAGAACCTAGCCCTCGTGGTATTTCAACTTTTTCAAAACGCTTTGCCTCAAGTGCATTTGCAATATACTGAGCCGCTATATTCGGATCGATAACCTCCCCGCATGTGTATACATCTATACTCGCATACCCATGTTCAGGAAAGCTATGAATCGTTAAATGCGATTCTGAAATAATGACTACACCGCTCACGCCATGTGGGGCAAATTTGTGAAAAGCAACCTCACGAATCTCAGCTCCTGCTTTTAAAGCAGCATCCACAAAAATTCGTTCGATTAAACGCATATCATTTAATTTATTAACATTGCACTGCCAAAGTTCCGCAATAACGTGCCTTCCCATTGTATCCATGTATTTATCCCCCTCATGGTATTGTTTCTTGAAGCCCTACTTTCTGCCACGGGGGAAAGTTAGTCCGATGAGGTCCTAACCCTTTAAGCAGAAAAACAAATTAATCAAGAATACAACGAAAAGTATAACCTGTTTCACAGACATTTGCAATATTTTTCACATTGCTTAGACAGTACATGTATATGCACTAATGAACATTCCAGTTAGCTAATTTGCGCTTGTTTTTGATAAAGGTAACTTCCAACATACTTTGTTAAATCGATCACTCGTTTGGAGTAACCCCACTCATTATCATACCAAGCAAGAACCTTTACTTTATGATTATCCATTACCATCGTAGATAAACCATCAACAACTGCTGAAAAATCAGTTGTAGTATAATCAATTGAAACCAATGGTTCTTCACTATAGCTAACTATACCTTTAAAATCTGTTTCTTGAGCTTGTTTAAAAATATGATTAACCTCTTCAACCGAAATGGAATTCTTTACATCGACAACCAAATCAACTAGGGATACATTAGGTGTTGGTACACGTAATGCCATTCCATGTAATCTTCCGTTTAAGTGTGGGATTACTTCTCCTAGTGCCTTCGCAGCACCAGTAGACGTAGGAATAATAGATTGTGTGCAACCCCGAGCTCGTCTAAGATCCTTGTGCGGGTTATCTATATTCTTTTGATCATTTGTAAATGCATGCACTGTGGTCATTAATCCATTTTCAATTGAAAAATGGTCGTCAATTATTTTGACAATCGGTGCTAAACAGTTTGTTGTACATGATGCATTTGATATTACATCATCCTTTTCTGGATTATATACTCCTTCGTTTACTCCCATAACAATAGTTTGATCAACTTCCTTACCAGGTGCAGTAATCACTACTTTTTTCGCTCCAGCACGAATGTGCCCTCCTGCACTTTCTTTCGTTTTAAATTTTCCTGTTGCTTCAATAACAATATCGATATTTAACTCATCCCACGGTAAATTTTCAGGAACACGAGAATTTACAAGTTTAATTTTCTTATCACTAATCATAATTCCTTCATTAACCGCTTTCACTTCTTTATCAAAAATACCGTGAACACTATCGTATTTAATAAGATGCGCCAGTGTCTCTGCAGGATAACTTGCATTTATAGCAACAACTTCAAGTTGTTCATCCAAAATCGCTTGACGAAATACCATTCGTCCGATTCGTCCAAATCCATTTATAGCAACACGAGTTTTATTCATACAAAGTCCTCCCACTATAAGTTATACTTTTTCTCTTTATTTATTAATTAGTATAACACATTAGGAGGTATATGTGTGTTTTATTTTAGATTTATCCAGATATTTTAGTTTTCAAACAATTAACCAAAGGTATTAATGTATTTGAGATTAAAAAAGAGCAAGAACAAACGTATGTAATATTGTGAAATTTAAATCAGTTGGGGTAAGCAATACCTCAACTGATTGTTAGTGGAACCAATCGGACATTTACTGGCAGTCGATCCATATTGGGTTCACTTTATTGCTTAAAGTGGGGATCTTACTGCCAGTAAATACGAGATCCATTTATAAGCCAAACAACATAATACCGACCCTCGGAAGTTAGATTTTTCACTCTAACTTCACGGGGTCGGTATCAATCCGTTCGACTTTAGTTATGAAATGATGATTAGCTCCATTTAGTAATGGAAAATATCTAGACGACTCCTTGAGGGAAAAGGGCACGGTAAGATCTATACTGAATGAGAAGTATTTACGCTACATTACTCAAGCACTTCTCTCATACTACACAAATCGGTTATAATTTTTTTAGAAATGTAGGGTTTCTTTACAAGTTAACGAATTCCCCAAGTACGTAAGATTTCCTCCAGTTGTTCATAAGAAGCATGTTTTGTTCCATTGTTATCAATAACAGCATCTGCCATAGCAGCTTTTTCTTTAACAGGTATTTGTGAAGCGATCCGCTGCTTGGCTTCTTTCTCAGAATAACCATTTCGCTTCATCAGTCTTTCGATTTGCACATGCTCATCAACATAGACAACAATTGTTTTATCAACTAGATAGGCTAGTTTGCTTTCAAATAGTAGTGGAATATCTAGAACGACACACGCTGCTCCCGCTTTTACATAACCTTCTTTTCGCATTAGCATTTTTTCTCTTACGGCCGGATGAACGATATCGTTTAATTGCTTTCGCTTCGCTTCATCTGCAAAAATAATTTCGCCTAATTTTTCACGATTGAGCGTTTTATCCTCTCGTAATACCTGTTTGCCAAAGGCTTCAATGATTTGATCGTAAGCTATCTCTCCCGGATTAACCACTTCTCTTGAGATTTTGTCGGCGTCGACAACTGGTATGTTATGATCGTCAAACATAAGGGATACGGTACTTTTACCACTAGCAATACTTCCGGTTAATCCAATAATTAGTGCCATGTCCTCACCTCTTTAGTAGTTGGCAGGTTGTACAGATATGAGTGCCTCGTCCACCTATCTTCATTTTAATAATTTGTTTACCACATTTTTTACATGCCTTATCCTCTTGTCCATAAACGAATAACTCTTGTTGAAACATCCCCATTTCTCCTTGACCATTTACATAAGAACGTATCGTTGTCCCACCCTGTTTTACTGCTTCCTGAATGGTTACAATTGCCTGTTTGCGAACTTCTGTAATTTCTTTATGCGTTAGCTTATTAGCTTGCCGCAATGGGTGAACTCCTGCACGAAATAATGTTTCATCAACATAAATATTTCCCAATCCAGCGACAATTCCCTGATCAAGTAAGGCCGATTTAATAACTCGTTCTGTTTTTTTTAATTTATTTATAAAGTAATCCGTTGTAAATGCAGGATCAAAAGGATCTGGCCCTAATAAGTTTAATGGTTTACTTTTCATTTCTTCCCCTTTTTTGAAAAGGTGCATTGTTCCAAACTTACGAACATCATTATACCGAAGCTCTTCCCCATTCGTAAAAGAAAAAATAATATGGGTATGTTTCTTTAGTGGTTCAGACGACTTCGTAACACGATATTTACCTTCCATCCGTAAATGTGAAACTAATACGTAATCATCTAATTGGAATAATAGAAACTTTCCTTTCCGCAAAATATCATGTATTGTCTGTCCAACAAGTTCCATTTTAAATTGTTCCAAGTCATCAGGCCGTTTTATTATTTTTCCCCAATGAACATCAACATGATCGATTGTTTTATTTAAAACGAACTGTTTTAACGTTTTTCTAATCGTTTCAACTTCTGGTAATTCAGGCATCTTATTATCTCCTTATTTTGCATCAAACCAGCTATCACCAAAGGCATAATCAACCTTTAATGGAACCATTAATTCTACAGTGTTTTCCATCATAGCTGGGACTATTTCTTTTAGTTTTTCTATTTCTGATTTTGGTGCTTCTAAAATGAGTTCATCATGAACTTGAAGCAGCATACGTGCCTGTAGTTTTTCATCTTTTAGCTTTCCATGCAGGTCGATCATCGCTTTTTTTATAATATCAGCAGCACTTCCTTGAATCGGCGTATTCATGGCAGTCCTTTCGGCAAAGCTCCGCAAATTAAAATTCCTACTTGTGATTTCTGGTAAATACCTTCTCCGATTCATCAATGTACTTACGAAGCCTTTGTGCTTCGCTTCTTGTACGATTTCATCCATATATGTTTTAACACCCGGATAGCTCTCGAAGTATCGCTCAATGAATTGCTTAGCTTCCTTCCTTGTAATTCCAAGGTTTTGAGAGAGTCCATAATCACTAATTCCATAAACAATACCAAAGTTTACAGCTTTTGCTTGACGGCGCATATTAGCAGTTACTTCGTCTTTATCAACATGGAATACATCCATCGCTGTTTGTGTGTGGATATCTGAGTCATTTTTAAAAGCAGCAATCAATTTTTCATCTTTAGCAATATGTGCTAATACCCGTAATTCTATCTGTGAGTAATCAGCTGCAAACATAACCCAATCCTCATTTGCAGGTATAAATGCATGACGTATTTTTCTACCTTCCTCTAAACGAATAGGTATGTTTTGCAGATTTGGATCAATGGAGCTTAACCTGCCAGTTTGCGTTAACGCCTGGTTAAATCGGGTATGGATTTTATTAGACTGTTTATTTACTACTTTTAATAAACCTTCAATATACGTAGATTGTAACTTTCCAAGCTGACGATATAACAACAGCTTTGGAATTATTTCGTGCTCACCTTGCAGCTGCTCTAAAACATCAGCAGCAGTAGAATAACCTGTCTTCGTTTTTTTTATAACAGGAAGCTTTAGCTTTTCAAATAGGATAGGGCCTAGCTGTTTGGGAGAATTTAAATTAAATGACTCGCCTGCCAATTCATGCACTTCTCGCTCAAGATCCGCTAATCGCTCTTTTAAATCAGTACGCATTTCTTCCAAACGATCCGCGTCCACTAAAACTCCGGTATGCTCCATTTCTCCTAAAATTAATGCTAATGGCATCTCAAGCTCTTTAAACAGCTCATATTGTTCGTTATCTTTTAGTTGTTGTTGCATCGTATCTCTTAAGCTAAACAATATGTTGGCTTTTCGAGCTACATGCTCCGCTAAAATATCCAATTCCGGTACCTTTTGTTTAGCACCCTTACCATACACTTCTTCATCAAATAGACAATCAGCCTGTCCCAGTCGGTTCGCTATCGCGGGAATATCGTGATTATTCTCAGATGGATTCAGTAAATACGATGCTAGTAGCATATCAAAGATTATGCCTTTTGTATGAATGTCATACCTCAGCAAAGAAACCAGTGTTTTTTTCGCATCAAATACGACCTTATGTTTACTCGCATCCTCCAACCAATTTTTAAATGCTTCAGAATTCAAGGCATTTTCAGTGGATATAAAGTAGGCATTGTCCTTATTGACTATACCAAACCCTTCAATTGCTGACTGATGGTAGTTTTCTCCTAGCATCTCTATAATCAATGCCTCTTCACCTGTAAACGTATCATTAGTAACGTTTGATAGAATAGTGTAATCTATTTCTTTCTTTGGAACATGATTACTTCCTACTTCTACTTCTCCTCCGTCAATTCGATTTAGTAGGGATTGAAAGCCTAGTTGCTTAAAAATATTAGTTACATTGTTTTGCTGATAGCCTTTGTAAGGAATATCATCTGTAGAAATAGTTATAGGCGAATCTTGATTTATTGTTACTAGCTCTTTACTCATAAATGCGTCATCTTTATGCGTAATGAGCTTTTCTTTTAATTTCTTACCACCAATATCATCAATATTTTCGTAGACTTGTTCTAAGGTATGAAATTGTTTTAAAAGTTTTACTGCAGTCTTTTCTCCAACACCAGGAACACCGGGTATATTATCCGATTTATCACCCATTAATGCCTTTAAATCGATAATCTGATCTTGGGTGATTTCCATTTTCTCTTTTAAAAATTGAGGTGTATATCGTTCAACATCACTAATTCCCTTTTTCGTCAAACTAACAGTAACCTTGTCGGAAACAAGCTGTAACAAATCCTTATCACCAGAAATGACCGTTACATTCCATTCATCTGGTGTTACAAGCTTCGATAACGTTCCGATGATGTCATCCGCTTCATAATTCTCCAGTTGGTAATGGGCAATTTCAAATGCGTCCAATACTTCCTTAAGTAATGGAAATTGTTCCGATAACTCCGGTGGTGTTTTTTGGCGTCCCCCTTTATATTCTTTATATGTAGCATGTCTAAAGGTTGTTTTACCTGCATCAAATGCTACTAACATATGTGTTGGCTTTTCTTCTTCTAGTATTCTTAACAGCATTGTGGTAAACCCATATACAGCGTTCGTGTAAACACCTTTATCATTATTTAATAATGGCAACGCAAAGAATGCTCGATAGATAATACTGTTCCCGTCAATTAAAACCAGTTTATTGCCCATCTTCTCGCCTCCGTTAATTTCTTCATTAACCATATTTTATCATCCTAGCTTCATAAAGTGAAACGACATTCTCTATGTAAGCATATAACAGAAAAGATTACTGCCTTCCTATCATTTTGTTCTTTCTTACTATGATGTGACTTCTTTCTAAACAGCTGCTAAAAAAGAAGAAGATGGGACAAAACAAAACTTCATTACTCAAATACGAATAATCATGTTATCAATGGGAGCATCACCGACGCATCATGAAAATATACTCGCTTTCCGCAGGAACGGCCTTAGCTAACTTGGTAAAGAAAAACACGTTACCAAGTGGAGCTTCGAACTCGTGCTGTTCCTGCTAGATAAGGAAGGCTTCGGCAGCGATACATCGGCGCAGAAAAACGTTCTTCTTTTGAAGGAGCATTGCATTTTCAGGTGCTTCATTAATTATTCTAAGAACAAAAGCGCAAGCACCCGATTAGAAACGTAGCGAATGATGCGAGTCAACGGAGATAAAAGAATCACGGTGTGCTTGCGAGCCGAATTAGATTAGGGCGATTCGTGAAGTCGCCTTGTTTCTGGGTGCTGGAGCTGGGCGCGGCTCAACACGCCCCTATTTATCCACATCGGCACATTTTATACTTTCCTATACCACCAAAAAACGAACGATAATTAGTTTTAACTAATTATCGTTCGTTTTTTATTGTTTATTCATTACTTTTGTCGTATGCTGTTAGTCATCTATTCTCACCTTTGGTAAATACACAGTTACAGCTGTCCCTTGCCCAGGTTCGCTTTCTATTTGTATGTCTCCGTCATGAACCTCAACAATATGTTTAACGATGGCGAGGCCAAGCCCTGTACCACCTGTATTTCTACTCCGTGCTTTATCTACCCGGTAAAAACGCTCGAAGATACGAGGAAGTGCATCTTTTTCAATCCCAATTCCAGAATCTTTCACTTGAATACTAACGGTGTCATCACTTCGCTTTACTTCCAAGTTAACTCTACCTTTTTCGGGGGTATAATTAATAGCATTATCTAATAAGTTAATCATAATTTGTTTTATTTTTTCCATATCTGCAGTTAATTCTAACCCCTCTTCTACATCAACAGAAAATGATAGGTCCTTTTTTTTCATCTTATGTTCTACAATTAGCTTAACTTCTCGAACGAGCTCCTTCACATTAAAGGTCGTTAAAACCAATTGAAAATTTTCTTTCTCCAGCCTCGAAAGTATTAGTAAATCCTCTATTAACAGCTGGAGGCGATGACTTTCTTTATAAATAATTTCTAGAAATTCCTTGTTATCTTCTGAATGTGGCATGGAGTTATCCAAAAGCGTTTCAGCGAATCCTTTAATAGAAGTGATCGGCGTTTTTAACTCATGGGATACGTTTGCTACAAAATCCTTACGCATTAATTCAAGCTTCTTCATTTCTGTAATATCGTATAAAACTAACACAGCTCCTTTTAGCATATTTCGATCATTAAAAATAGGAGCACCAACGATTTCAATATAAAACTTATCAATTCCTTTAAAATGCGTGAATTCCTCTTTTACATTTCGTTCGTATAAGAAGGTTTTTTGAACTGTTTCATGGATAATTTCATTGTCCAACACATCATAATATAAATAACCTTGATAATCCTTTGCGGTTAATCCGAATAACGAAATAAATTTACCGTTAACGAAATGGATGTAGCCTTTTGAATCAATTAAAACGAGCCCACTTTGTGTATTTTCTATAATCGTAGACAGCTGTTCAGACTGCATTTGTTCTTGAATAGATAATTCGCTTAAGTTCCGCGCTAACGAATTGATCTTATTACTTAACATACCAATACTGTCTCCACTTGGGTGATGAAATCTAGCACGGTAATTACCTTTAACAATCTCATCCACAGTCTTCGTTGCTTTTTTAATTGGTTTTATAAATCTTTCATGAAAATGAAGTAAAAACAGTAATAATATTATAAATTGAATGAATAACACTGCAGTTAGCGTAACATAGTTTCCTAGTAATACGCTTAATAAAATTCCTGTTATCGCAACAACCATAAAGATTCCGATAACATAACCAAAAATTGGCTTCCTAAATAAAAATTGCATTAACTAGGGTCCTCCATTTTATACCCCAGACCCCTTACCGTTTTAATATAAACAGGTTTTTTAGAATCTGGTTCTATTTTATCGCGAAGATGAGAAACATGAACATCCACAATTCGCGTATCACCAACAAAATCATAATCCCAAACACCGCTAAGCAGTTGATCTCTAGAGATGACTTTCCCTTTATTTTTCGCCAGATAGTAAAGGAGTTCAAACTCCTTTCGCGTAAATGTAATTACTTTATCATTCATTTCTGCCTCGTATCTCTCAGGATAGACTGTCAAATCTCCAATTTGTATATAAGAAAAATTTGATTTCTCTACTTTATTCGATCTTCTTAATATCGCTTTTATTCGTGCTATTACTTCCTTCGGACTAAAAGGCTTTGTTAAGTAATCATCAGCGCCAAGCTCAAGTCCGAGCACCTTATCAAACTCTTCATCCTTTGCAGTTAACATTAAGATTGGTGTATCTATTTTATTGTTACGCAAATACCTACAAACTTCCATTCCATCCATTTCAGGAAGCATAAGGTCTAGAACAATTAAATCATAATCATTTCCTTCAGCTTTCTTTACAGCCTCTGCTCCATCATAGGCAACATCGGTAATAAAGCCTGCTTTTTCAATATTAAAGTTTAGTAATGTAACAATCGACTTTTCATCATCGACAATTAAGATTTTCTCGTTCATGTACAGTCCCCGTTTCTGTTCGCAAGTAGAATATTTGGTACACCTTTCATCTTACAATGAATAGTAGTTAATGTGAACAAGTTAGGAGTTTGTAAATTATTTTTTACAAAATCAAAAAGAAATACTACCCCTCTTTAGAATAGTATTTCCTAACATTAGAAATTATTAAAAAAAGTTTTCTAATGATTTTGCAGTCAATGAATTAGGTTTACAAGCTGGACTTACATACAGCTTACCGCGAACGACAATCTCATTTTCATGATTCGTTCCAGTCACACTCATAGCAACTTGCTTGTTCTGGTAATCGATTGCAATTACTTCTAACGTAAAAGCTACTGTTGTACTATGGTAAACTGGAGCAGGAAAAGTCATTTCATGTTGTGTAATGTGGCTACCAGGTCCCGGAAGAGACATAGATACTAATGATGAGACCATGCCAAATAACATAACAGATGGTACAATCGGCTTTTCATAAGCAGTTAATGATGCATAATCATGTTGAAGATACAAAGGGTTTGCATCACCTGTTAAACCTAAATATAATAATAAATCCCTATCATCCATTTTTTTCGTTTCCGAGTAAGTATCTCCCACTTGAATTTCATTTAATTCTTTTCCTAATGGTCGTTTCTTACCTAGCATAACTACACCCCCGTAATGTAAGCGCTTTCTATTATAACAAAAACTCAGCTATATTACCACTTTTTACAGATAAAACGAGCGAAGAGCCATAAAGAAACATAGCTAAACAGAGTAATATCTAAAGCCGAAATAATCCTTATTCTATCATCGCATCGCAAACGGAAGTATGGGGCAGCGGGGTCTAGCTACGTGACTAAGCAAAATTATTGTAGTTGCGTAAACCTGCAAATTCATGCTGTTTTCCGCAATTCGTAGGTCGGCTCGAATTTGATTAACGGACCATTGTATCCATGCTTTGGCAGTAATCATCACTATGTCGAAAAAGAGGAATAATAAAACACCCTCCAAGTGTCAGATTGTATTTTTTAATCTGTCTACTTAGAGGGAGCATTCAGTATAACTTCGAATCCTAAGATTGTGCTCTTTATATATACAATAATTAATCTAATATGTTTAAAACATTTTTAACAGAGTCAGCTGATTTATCTAAAGCTGCTTTCTCTTCATCTGTTAAGTCTAACTCAATGATCTCTTCAATTCCTTTTCCGCCTAGCACAGTAGGAACCCCTAGGTAAATATCAGAATAGCCGTATTCACCTTCTAAATATGCAATTGCTGGAAGAACGCGACGCTGATCCTTCAGAATAGCCTCGGCCATAACTGTTAATGATGCAGCAGGAGCATAATAGGCACTTCCATTCCCTAATAGACCGACAATTTCTCCCCCGCCTTTACGTGTACGTTCCACAATTGCATCTAAGCGATCCTTCGAAATTAGCTTTTCTAATGGAATTCCACCTGCATAGGAATAACGAATTAATGGCACCATGTCATCACCGTGTCCACCTAACACAAATCCAGTAACATCTTTAACCGATAAATTAAGTTCTTGGGCAACAAATGTACGGAACCTTGCTGTATCAAGTACACCAGACTGACCAATAACACGTTCTTTTGGAAGACCAGATTCTTTGAAAATTGTATAAGTCATAGCATCAACAGGATTTGTTAACACTACAATATACGTTTCAGGCGAATAGTTAACAACTTCTTTTGCAACGGATTTCATGATTTTAGCATTTGTATTAACTAAATCATCACGGCTCATACCTGGTTTTCGAGCAATTCCAGCTGTAATGATTACCAGGTCAGAGTCTTTTGTATCTTCATAATTTGATGTTCCACTAATGGAAGCATCAAAGCCCTGTACAGGACTAGCTTCTAGCATATCAAGGGCTTTTCCTTTTGTTGGGTCTTCCATGTTTGGAATATCAACAAGGACTATATCTCCTAGTTCTTTTTGAGCTAGCATTAAAGCAGTAGTTGCCCCTGTAAAGCCTGAGCCAATTACAGATATCTTACTTCTCTTTATAGCCATTTAAAAATCCCCTTTGTGTATTAATCCATGTTTTTAATAAGTTCGTTACCAAATTCTGAACATTTAACCTCTGTTGCACCATCCATCAAGCGAGCGAAATCATAGGTTACCACTTTAGAAGCAATTGTTTTATCCATTGCATTTGTAATAAGATCAGCTGCTTCTCTCCATCCTAAATGCTCTAACATAAGAACAGCTGATAAAATAACAGATGACGGATTTACTTTATCTAACCCTGCATATTTAGGAGCTGTACCATGAGTAGCTTCAAAAATAGCATGACCTGTATCGTAATTAATATTAGCGCCTGGTGCTATACCAATTCCACCTACTTGTGCAGCAAGTGCATCTGAAATGTAGTCCCCATTTAAGTTCATTGTCGCTACAACATCAAACTCATTTGGACGAGTAAGAATTTGTTGTAGGAAAATATCAGCGATTGCATCTTTAACTAAAATTTTACCAGCTGCTAATGCATCATCTTGCGCTTTGTTAGCTACATCTTTTCCTTCTTTTTCAACAATACGATCATACTCTGCCCATGTAAATACTTTATCACCAAACTCTTCTTCTGCTACTTCATAGCCCCAAGCTTTAAATGCACCTTCTGTAAACTTCATGATGTTACCTTTATGTACTAAAGTAACACTTTTACGCCCTTCATTTAATGCGTATTGAATACTTGAGCGTACAAGTCGTTTTGTACCTTCTTCAGAAACTGGTTTTACTCCAATACCAGAAGTTTCCGGGAATCGGATATTAGAAACATTCATTTCATTTTTTAGAAACTTAATCACTTTCTTAACTTCATCCGAGCCTTTTTGCCATTCAATTCCAGCGTAGATGTCCTCCGTATTTTCACGGAAAATTACCATGTCCACATCTTCTGGACGTTTAACTGGTGACGGAACACCTTCAAAATAACGAACTGGGCGTAAGCAAGTAAATAGATCTAATTCTTGACGAAGCGCTACATTAAGAGAACGAATTCCTCCACCAATCGGTGTTGTAAGCGGACCTTTAATCGCAATCTTATATTCATTAATTTTATCAAGTGTATCCTTTGGTAACCACTCACCTGTTTTGTCATAGGCTTTTTGACCAGCATAAACTTCTAACCATTCAATTTTTTTCGTTCCATTGTAAGCTTTCTCAACCGCAGCTTCAATTACTTTACTAGCAGCAGCCCAAATATCCGGACCAGTACCATCCCCTTCAATAAACGGTACAATCGGTGTATCTGGAACATTCATTTTTCCATTTTCTACAATAATTTTTTCCCCTTGTGTCATAGCAATCGTTACCTCCTATAATTCATTCTGCATCTATAGTTTAGCAAAGATTTACTTATGTGAAAATCTTTGCTTGCTACCAAACTAGTAGTGATGTTGTTTCTTTCCCCTCATAACGGCATAAAGATTACGCTAATAAACACGATATTAGCGTTTGTCTATAGCTACATATTCGGGCGATTTTGGACCAATGTAATCAGCACGAGGGCGAATTAATCGGTTATTATCGTATTGTTCAAGAATATGAGCTAACCATCCCGAAACACGGCTTATGGCAAATATCGGTGTAAATAAGTCGTGGTCTATTCCCAAGCTGTGGTATACAGAAGCCGAATAGAAATCTACGTTTGCAGGAAGCCCTTTATGCTCTTTAATGTAATCTTCAATTTTAACGGACATATTATACCATTTCGGTTGACCAGTTAATTCTGTGAGCTGTCTTGACATTTCTTTTAAAAACTTGGCACGTGGATCACCATTACGATAAACGCGGTGTCCCATACCCATGATTTTCTCTTTGCTTTCTAGTTTTTTCTTAATATATGGTATAGCATTTTCCTCTTCGCCAATTTCTGTTAGCATTTTCATAACACCTTCATTGGCTCCCCCATGAAGTGGGCCTTTTAAAGCACCTATTGCAGCAGTAACGCCTGAGTAGATATCAGATAACGTTGCCACACATACACGAGCAGTAAATGTGGAAGCATTCAATTCATGATCTGCATGAAGTACGAATGCTTTATTAATTGCTTCTACTTCGACATCTTTTGGTTCTACACCGTTAAGCATATACAAGAAGTTCTCGGAGTAACTATATTCTTTTTTTGGCTTAATAGGGTCTTTACCCTGACGAATTCTTGCAAAAGCAGTAACAATTGTAGAGATTTTCGCTTGTATACGGATTGCTTTCTTCTTATTGACTTCCCTCTCCATGACATCTGCCTCTTCATCATAAAGCCCTAATAAAGAAATAGCAGTTCGCAGCGCTGCCATTGGGTGAACAGAAGAAAGATCATAGGATCGTAGATGATTAAGTACTGCATCAGGCAATTCCATATTTGCAGCAAGCTCTTTTTTCATAGCATCTAATTCAGCTTTTGTTGGAAGTTTTTGATTCCATAACAGGTAAATGATCTCTTCAAAGCTCGAATTCTCGGCTAAATCATCAATCTTATATCCAACATATGTCAGCTGGTCATCTATGATAGAACTAATTGACGATTGAGTTGCTACAACTCCTTCAAGGCCTTTCGTTGTTGCTGTCATAACAAACCCTCTCCTTTATTAATTATTCAGGATATTATCTTTTTTTCGACAATATTCTTACAAAATTATAATTATCCCCATGGATAATTATAAAGTATTATGAATCTAATGTGAATTGAAACCGATTAATTTTACCAATAAATTTTACAAGAACCACGTATTTCTTGCAAAAAATGGATTTACTTCAATAAATATTCCCCAAATTTAAATTCATATAAAGTGAAGCTTCAATCCTTAGGGTTTTGTTTATCCCACAAGGATGTTAGTACCACAAGAGGTATGACCTAAAGGCCTTTGAACCACTCGGACATTTACTGGCAGTCGATTTCCACTTACATATCGCTTGATTGCTTAAAGTCAAGGTTTCACTTTCAGTTATATGTAGAAAAAAAGAAAACCAACGCTCGTTTGTACAATGAACATCGACTTTACTAATTTATACGTCTATTCTTCATTAAAATTTCATATGTAATTAAAAGAAGCTATTAGAATTCTATAAAAATGAGGTTACATTATGTACAAGCCAATTTTATTTCAAACATTACGTTTTTTTATTGTTGCTATCGTCTTCATTGTTTTGTGCATCGTTGTTACGAAAAGCTTTGCATATTTATACCCTTTAGTGATTGCAATACTTCTATCAGCTCTAATAAATCCAGTAGTATCAATCCTTGAAAGAAAGCTGAAATTCCCTAGAATGCTAGCAGTTACCTTTATCATGATTATAATCATTGCCACTCTAGGGGGTATTCTACTATTCATTTTTTCCGAGCTATTACAAGGCACACAATTTTTAGCAGATGAGATACCACAGCATTTCCAAACAATTAGTCTCTTCGTAACAGATTTTATTAATAACACCATCATACCATTATATCAGAAAATTATTTCTTATGTTCGCATGTTAGACACTTCTCAACAATTAGCGATCAGTGAAAATATAAAACAGTTTGTTACTAATCTTACTGCAAGCGGAACCACTTTTGTACAAGATCTACTCTTCAAGATACCAGCTTTCATTACTAGCTTACCTAGTTCTATCACTGTCATTCTCTTTATTCTTCTTGCGGTTTTTTTAATTACAAATGATTATGACAGCCTAAAGCACCTTTTAAAGAATTTGAGTCCAAGCTTCGCCAAGCAACCAATGGCTAATATCGCGAGGCATCTAAAAAGCACAATATCTGGATATATCAAAGCTCAATGTATTCTTGTATTGATAACTGCTTTACTCGTTTATGTTGGTTTATTACTATTAAACATCGAACATGCTTTTACAATTGCACTCTACTCGGCAATGATGGACATCCTCCCATATATTGGCTCGGGAATTATCTTTATTCCTTGGATGGTCTACGTATTCCTAATTGGTAATTATTCTATGACTATTAGTTTAGCTATTCTATATGGTTTAATTATTATTATTCGTCAGTTTATTGAGCCAAAAATCCTTGCTTCAAGTATGGGACTTCACCCTTTAGCAGCATTAATTACATTATTTGTAGGTATACAGCTTTGGGGCGTAGTTGGATTTATACTAGCGCCTGTCTTCTTGATCATCATAAATGCATTACATCAAGCAGGTACATTTCAAGAAATTTTGCAGTTTATTAAAGGCTAATATTACCATCTACGGTAGATTATCTTTCGATTTGTAATCAATCGTTTTATAAATTGCTCTATCTTTTTCCTAAACGGTCTCCGTGTTGTTGGGATTACTAACATAAACCCAATAAAATCAGATATAAAACCTGGCGTTACTAATAAAACAGCACCAATTAAAATACAGATGCCATCAATAATGTAGCCAGTAGGCGCTTCTCCTTTTTGCATAGAAAGTTGTGCGCGCTTCCATGTTTCAATACCCTGTTGCTTCGCTAATAAAAACCCTACTGCACCAGTTAGTAATATTAATAGAACAACCCACCATGCGCCTATCATACCACCAACCCATATAAATACACCTATCTCTAACGCGGATAATAAAAACGCTATCAACAAAAACCAACGCATAGATTTAGCTCCCTCTACAAAGTATTGTCATAATATGATACGAATTAAAGAAAAAAGTAAACAGTGAAAAAGGATTATCGTCCTTTTTCACTGTTTCTTCGTTAAAGGACTCTTGTATGTCCTTGATAAATATCGCCTTTTGCGCCATCAATTGTAATATCTTCTGCATTTTTGATAACATCAAATACGTTTTTAACACCTACAACAACCGGAATACCAAGGCTTAAACCAACAACAGCCGCATGAGAAGTTAAGCCACCTTCTTCTGTTATGATGCCACTGGCTTTTTCAATTGCTGGCATCATTTCTCTGTCTGTACCATATGTTACTAAAATATCTCCTTCTTGTACTTGCTTCACTGCTTCTTCAGCAGATTTCACAACGACTGCTTTGCCATATGCACTTTTTCTCCCAATTCCTTGTCCCTTTGCGATAACGTCACCTATCACGTGTACCTTCATCAGATTTGTTGTACCACTTTCACCAACGGGAACTCCAGCTGTAATGATTACTCTATTCCCGTGTTCAACAATCCCTGATTGCAATCCACGCTCAACTGCGACATCGAGCATTTCGTCCGTTGAATTTGCTCGATCACCCATTACTGCATGAATTCCCCAGACCAATGCTAGTTGACGATTTACCCTTTCTGAGAAGGTTACTGCCAATATTGGTACCTGTGGACGATATTTGGAAATCATGCGTGCGGTATGCCCACTCTCTGTTGGTGTAATAATGGAACTAACAGACAAATTCATTGCCGTATGCGTAACCGACTGACTAATAGCATCTGTGATTGTCATATCAACGTGTTTGGATCGATCTCGTAAAATAGAATGATGATCTAAACCAGTTTCTGCTTTTATTGCAATATTGCTCATTGTTTGTACCGATTCAACTGGATAATCACCAGCAGCGGTTTCTCCTGATAGCATAATTGCGTCCGTACCATCGAATATAGCATTTGCAACATCAGATGCCTCTGCTCTTGTGGGACGTGGATTTCGTTGCATAGAATCTAACATTTGCGTTGCTGTAATCACTGGTTTACCTGCTGTATTACATTGTTTAATTAATTTTTTCTGTACTAACGGCACATCTTCAGCAGGAATTTCTACTCCCAAATCTCCACGTGCAACCATTAGTCCATCGCTCACTTCAAGAATACTGTCGATATTATCAACACCTTCTTGATTTTCAATTTTAGGGATAATTTGTATATGTGTAGCATGATGTTTTTCTAAAAGCTCTTTAATTTCTAATATATCAGATGGACGTCTGACAAATGATGCGGCAATGAAATCGACATTTTGTTCAATACCGAACTCAATATCCTTAGCATCCTTTTCAGTAATGCCTGGAAGGTTTACGGATACATTTGGCACGTTTACCCCTTTTTTATTTTTTATTAGTCCAGAATTTAAGGCTGTCGTCTTTAATTCTTGGTTCGCTTTATCAACATCGGTAACCTCTAGTTCAATAAGACCGTCATCTAATAGTATCTTAGAACCTTCGTGTACATCATTTATTAATCCCGGATACGTAATAGAAAAACGCTCAGCAGTACCTTCAACTTCTTTCATGGAAACATATACATCATTACCTTGAACAAGCTCTGCCTTTCCATCTTTAAAGTTCCCTGTACGAATTTCTGGCCCTTTTGTATCTAATAGTATACCTACTGTTTTCCCTGTTTTTTCGGCAGCCTTACGAATATTACGTATACGAGCACCATGCTCTTCAAAATCACCATGCGAAAAGTTTAACCTAGCAACATTCATACCTGCTTCAATCAGTTTTTCTAATTTGTCGATTGATTCCGAAGCGGGTCCAATCGTACATACAATCTTTGTATTTCTCATTTCTTGCTTCCTCCTTAGCTAATACCAATAAAGTAACACTTATTTAAAAGAATTCATTCCCTTAGAGAAACGGTGCTAACGGCAGTTCTTTTATCGTCTATACGTCAATAAAAATATGTTGAGTGAAAATAAATTACAATTCGTTACCATCCGAAAAAACAACTAAACTATATAGATAATTCTTGTGACAGCTTGTACATCTCATCATTAATGGTATGTTCTTCGTTCAATGTCGTAATGATGTCATGATCTACTAAAGAATTATTTTTAATTCCTACCATTCTTCCAGCTTTTCCTTGCAGCAACAGATCTACCGCTTTTGCTCCTAGTCTGCTAGCTAAGACTCGATCTGAAGCAGTTGGTGATCCGCCACGCTGAATATGTCCCAATACGGTAACACGCGTATCAAGATCTGTTGCTTTTTCAATACGTTTACCATACTCAAAACCACTTCCAACACCTTCAGCGAGCACAATTATACTATGCTTCTTACCACGCTTATGCCCACGCCTTAGCTTTTCTATAACCATATTAAAATCTTCTTGTTTTTCAGGGATAAGAATACTCTCGGCACCATCTGCTAAGCCAGCCCAGAGTGCAAGATCTCCTGCATCTCTTCCCATCACTTCTATAATATATGTTCGTTCATGCGAAGTAGCTGTATCACGTATCTTATCAATAGCCTCGATGACAGTATTAAGTGCTGTATCGAAACCAATGGTAAAATCAGTTCCAGCAATGTCATTATCAATGGTTCCTGGCACACCTATACAAGGATAGCCTTTTTCGGTTAGTTTTTGAGCACCACGAAAACTACCGTCACCGCCTATAATGATTAATCCTTCAATTCCAAATTTCTCCAACTGCTTAATACCTTTTTGTTGCCCTTCCTCTGTTTTAAATTCTTGACTTCTTGCAGAATAAAGAATTGTACCACCACGATGAATAATATCACCTACTGAACCAATTTCCATTCGTTCAATATTACCTTCCATTAATCCTTGATAGCCATATTTAATACCGTAAACCTCTATATTATGATAAATGGCTTTTCGTACTACTGCTCGAATGGCTGCATTCATTCCTGGAGCATCTCCACCACTAGTCAATACACCAATTTTTTTCATAAATACAATTCACCTCTAGTCGAACTTTTTATCTATGTTTAATAATACCCTCTCTTAAAGATAATTGGAATTTAGTAAAATAGCAATTGAAAGCATGTAGAACATAGAGAATTTCATCAAAAACACGAAGATGAGGTTGACATAAAATGTCAACCTCTAAAAATAATGTACGCGCCTGATATGCTTAACACTTTACAAACTGCCTTGCAATCTTTAAAAGAAGAAAGAACAGCACTTGAGTTATAACAGATTATAATCACCGATCTGTTTATATTTTTGCCATCTATTCTCAAGCAATGTGTCTGCAGAGCATTTACTTAACGTATGCAACGATTGCTCTAATACCTCATCCAAATAAGCCGCTTGTTGGTCTAAATCTCGATGTGCTCCACCTTTAGGCTCAGGTACTATCTTATCAATCACTTGCAATTTCTTCAAATCATATGCGGTAATTTTCATTGATTCAGCTGCACGCTGAGCATATGCCGAATCTTTCCACAGGATGGATGCAGCTCCCTCCGGAGATATAACAGAGTACGTACTGTTTTCCAGCATATGTATCTCATCACCAACTCCTAAGGCAAGGGCACCACCGCTGCCTCCTTCGCCAATAACCACACATACGATGGGGACTCTTAAGCCTGCCATTTCCATTAGATTACGGGCTATCGCCTCACTTTGGCCTCTTTCTTCAGCAGCTTTTCCTGGATATGCACCCTTTGTATCTATAAAACAAATGATTGGTCGTCCGAACTTCTCTGCCTGCTTCATATGTCTTAATGCCTTACGGTAGCCTTCTGGATGTGGCATACCGAAATTTCTTCGTAAATTTTCTTTTGTATCTTTCCCACGTTGATGCCCTATAACAGTAACTGGATTATCTTTATAATATGCTATTCCAGCAATTATTGCCTCATCATCACCAAATAACCGATCTCCATGAAATTCAATAAAATCGGTGAACAGTTTATGAACATAGTCTAATGTAGTCGGACGCTCTGAATGTCTTGCAAGTTGGACTCGATCCCAGGGTTTTAAGTTTCCGTAAATATCATTTTCTAATACAGCTAGCCTTTTCTCTAGTGTTGTAATTTCATCCGATAAATCAATCTCACTATCCTGTGTAAATCGCTTAAGTTCAGAGATTTTCTCTTTTAAATCAACGATGGGTTTCTCAAATTCTAAAACTTGTTTCACGCTTCTTCCCCACCTTTCTGATGAAACTTAAGCAACTTTGATAATAGTTCCTGCATTTCTTGACGGTGAACAACCTTATCGAGTTGTCCATGCTTTAATTGAAACTCAGCAGTCTGAAAATCTTCTGGTAATTTTTCCCTAATTGTTTGTTCAATAATTCGTCTACCTGCAAATCCGATTAACGCTCCAGGTTCTGCGATATTATAATCACCTATTGATGCAAAACTTGCAGATACTCCGCCAGTTGTAGGATACGTCATGACAGAAACCATAAACCCACCTGCATCGCTAAAACGTTTCACGGCAATAGAAGTCTTTGTCATTTGCATTAAGCTTAATAAACCTTCCTGCATCCTCGCTCCACCAGATGCAGTAAATATAATAAAGGGCAGTCCTTCATTCTTTGCGTTTTCTAATGCTCTTGCAATTTTTTCACCGATTACAGATCCCATACTTCCCATTCGAAAAGTCGAATCCATGACAGCAAACGCTGTAGCTTGTCCTTCAATTGTACCTTTTCCTGTAACGACACCCTCATTTAAACCTGTTTTTTTACGATCTTTTACCACTTTTTCTTCATAACCAGGAAACTGAAGTGGGTTACTCGTAATAAGATCATTATCCCATTCTTCAAAGCTGTTTTCATCAAATAATGTATCGATACGATCCCAAGCTTGTAAGGGGTGATGATACCCACAATTTGGACAAACTTGTAAATTCTTATTCATTTCTTTTCGATAATATATTTTATGACATCCGTTACATTTTTGCATTAGCCCTTCTGGAACATCTGCTTTTGCTTGTTCGCTAGGAATGGATGCGTATTTTCTTCGCTTGCCAAAAAAATCCTTAAGCAAGGCAATTCCTCCTTTTTTCAACAAAACCATGGCATACGAGCAACAGAGCCTGGTGCCTTAAAGACAGCAAGAATGAAACCCTATAATATATATTATAGCGAACTCAAATTAAAAAAATTGTCATAATCCGCCGTCTAAAAACCTTTATTTATCAGCTAAAGCGTCGAATAACGTTTCAATCGAATTAAAATCTCGTTCAACGTACAGCTGAATGAGTTCTTGATAAAATATGGAACTCGTATAAACATCCTCTACGGTGATAGCAAATTCATACATTAAACGCCATACCTTCGTAAATAACAAATTATCTGTTCTTTCAAAGATATAACTAAAAAAAGCAGCGTGCCTATCGTTTGGCTTTCGTTCATCACTAGTTATAATCGTTTTCAACGCTTTGATTTCTGTTTCATGTATCCTATCAAAAGCAAGTTTTGCTGCCTCTTTTTCTAATATTCGAATAGTAAGTAATAATTCAACCTTTATTTGATCTCCTTGTAATATAAAAGAAGAGAGCAATTCAACCGTCTGATAAGAACGATAAGCACTTAAATAAGTACCCTCACCATGCCGTGTCTCAATTAAACCTAGTAGTTCCATTGCTCGTAATGCCTCACGTATGGAAGACCTTCCGGCTTGGAGCTTTTCAGCAAGCTCTCTTTCCGAAGGAAGCTTGTCTCCTGGTTGTAAATTATTACTATTAATAAAGTGTCGAATCTCGGTTAATACACCGTGATATACTTTTTGTTTTGATGGCATGGACACAGCCATGACTCACTCCTTTTAACACATCATTTTTCATCAATCTGTGTTAATCTTCTCGTTTTCTCCGCTACGTCTTCTGGATCAACTTCTATTCTAGCCACACCTGATTCCATTGCAGCAAGTGCGACACTTTTGGCGACGATAGGCGCAACTCTAGCATCAAATGGAGCAGGAATTACATAGTCCTCATTTAACTCACTTTCTGAAATTAGCGAAGCAATAGCATTTGCTGCTGCAACCTTCATACGTTCGTTAATTCTAGTAGCTCGGACATCCAATGCACCACGAAAGATCCCAGGAAAGGCAAGTACATTATTAACTTGGTTCGGAAAGTCAGAACGGCCAGTCCCAATCACCTTTGCGCCAGCTTCCTTAGCCAACTGCGGCATGATTTCAGGATCAGGGTTTGCCATCGCAAATATAATCGAATCATCATTCATTTTCTCTACCATTTCCTTCGTTAGTGCACCACCTACGGATACACCAATAAATACGTCAGCACCATCAAGCATTTCTTCAAGACTACCTTCTTTTTTAGCCTGATTCGTATATTTTGCCACTTTTTCTTTCACGTCGTTCATACCATATGAACGTCCCTCAAATATGGCACCTCTAGAGTCACACATAACCATATCACGTACGCCAAAGCTATATAATAATTTAATAATTGCAATCCCAGCTGCTCCAGCTCCGTTTGCTACAACTTTAATATCCGAAAAAGACTTACCGACTAATTTAAGTGCATTGATTAATCCTGCAACAGTTACAATAGCAGTCCCATGCTGATCATCGTGGAATATAGGTATATTTGTTTCCTTTTTAAGACGCTCTTCAATGATAAAACAATTTGGTGCTGCTATATCCTCTAGATTCACTCCACCAAATGTAGGCTCCATCAGCTTTACAGCATTTACAATTTCTTCTACATTTTGGGTAGCCAAGCAAATAGGAAAGGAATCTACACCAGCAAAGCTTTTAAATAAGACAGACTTCCCTTCCATTACTGGAAGTGCTGCCTCTGGCCCAATATTTCCAAGTCCTAACACCGCTGAGCCATCACTGACAACCGCAACCATATTCCCTTTCATTGTATAATCATAAACCGTTTCCTTATGGTCATGAATTTCCTTACAAGGTTCAGCTACTCCAGGAGAATATGCTAGACTCAACTCCTTTGCATTGGTAACTGGTATCTTTGATTGTGTCGTTAGTTTACCTTTATTTACTTTATGCAAGTGCAACGCTTTATCTCTTAAGCTTGCCATCTTTACTAATCGCTCCCTTTCGCAGAAAAAATACTAATTACCTTCGATGCTTATAGTGGTCTGACCACCCTTAACCTCTCCATTATAACAGATGGTTCGTGTCTGTAAAGTAATGATTATTGTTTGTCTGAATCGAACACAACAGATTCTTTTCCAAAGTATGTTTCCAAGTTTTTGATGCTTTCTCTATTTGGATGAATGAAATATTCCTCAGAAAGCTGATATGTCCTTCTTGTATCTTCCTGAAAAATAATGATTGGCGTATTACCAGGGTTATGATTCGCTATTTGCTTGATCTTTTTTAATTCCGACTCACTACTATTCCCAGAAATTTTTATAAACAGCCTACCTGTTGTTAATTTGTATAGCACCTCCTCCGATAACAGCTCTACTGATGAGAGTAACCATTGTATTCGTTGATTTCGAGATTCTATTTTCCCTTCCATAATAACAAGCAACTCTTCCTTCAACCACCGATTAATTTGACGATATAAATCTGGGAAGACCACTGCCTCCATTTCACCTGTTTCATCTCCTAATGTAAGAAAAGCCATTGGGTCTCCACGCTTTGTCCGAATCGTTTTAATTTGTTGAATAACAGCCGCACTCTTTACGTTTCTTTTTCCAATTAACTTACGTGCATGTGCTAGCCTTATATAGCCACTTCGCTGTAACTGTTTTCTGTACGAAGTTAATGGATGATCAGAGACATAGATACCTAGTAATTCTTTTTCATCTGCTAGCTTTTTTATTTGCGTAAAGTCTTCAATTAGTACATACTCACCTTCTAATTCTATTTGATCATCGAATAAACGAGGCTGTCCTTGAAACTCTTTAAAGAGCTCACCTTGTTCTATTGCTTGATCAATAGTTGCCATCAAGCTAGCTCGGTTGCCATGGAATTCATCCATTGCGCCTGACATAACCAAAAGTTCAATTGTTTGTCTGTTCACTGTCTTTAATGAAATACGTAAACAAAAATCAAAAAGATTCTTAAATGGACGTTCTTTGCGGGCTTGGACAATCTCATGTACTACTTGCTTCCCAATACCTTTGATTTGAAGAAGGCCTATGCGAATACAATCCCCTTCTACCGAATAACGCCCGTAGCTTTTATTGATAGATGGTGGTAACAGCGTTAATTGTAACTCCTTCATTTCCCTTACATACGTTTGTAGTTTGTCATGTTGATTAACGGAAGAGCTTAAGAGTTCAGCAAAAAAAGCAGCAGGAAAATGTGTTTTTAAATAAGCTAATTGATAAGTTATTTTACTATATGCTACTGCATGACTGCGATTAAATCCATAATTAGAAAATTTAACAATCCAAGCGAATAGCTCTTCAGCAACAGATAGATCATAGCCATTTCCAATACAGCCATCAATGAATTTCCCTTTTTGTTCCTCCATTACCGCTTCCTGTTTTTTACTTACTGCTCTACGTAATATATCAGCTTCCCCTAGAGAAAAACCAGCAATCTTACTAGCAATTTGCATAATTTGCTCTTGATAAACAAGGACTCCGTAAGTTTTAACCAAAATGGAAGCAAGATCAGGATGTGGATAAACAATAGCTTCTTGCTGATGTTTTCGTTTTATATATGTCGGAATATATTCCATCGGACCAGGCCGATATAGTGCGTTAACAGCTACGATATCCTCAAATGTTGATGGTTGTAATTCGCGAAGTACTTGTTTCATCCCTTGGGATTCAAGCTGAAATACACCATTGGTTTTCCCCTCTTTAAGCAAAGCAAATGTTTCCTGATCATCAGCAGGGATTTCGTTCAGATGAATTGTTTTATTTTTCGAGTAATTTATCGTTCTATTAACACGCTCCATTAATGTTAAATTTCGTAGCCCTAGTAAATCAATTTTTAATAATCCTATATCCTCTAAATCATTCATTGGAAATTGAGTTAGCCAGATATCTGACCCGCTTGTTGCTAAAGGAATATACTCTACAAGCGGATCCTGTGTTATGACAATTCCAGCAGCATGTGTCGAAATATGCCTAGGAATTCCCTCTAATGTTGTTGCAACGGTAAACAGCACTTTTAATTGTTCAGATCCCTTTACATACTCTTTTAATTCCTTTGATTCGTTAACAATGTGAACAATACCTTTCTTTGACTGAACTGGAATATGTCGCAAAATGAAGGATGCATCCTGTTGATTGATATCCATTGTCTTTATGAGCTCCCTCAGCAATGAACGAGCTGCATAGGTTCCAAATGTTATGATCTGAGCCACATGATCATGCCCGTATTTCTCACGAATGTACATCAACACTTCGTCGCGTCTAGTATCAGAAAAATCTATATCGATATCCGGCATGGTCATGCGCTCTGGATTTAGAAAACGTTCAAATAGAAGGTCATATTCTATCGGATCTATCTCCGTAATCCCCAGAATATAAGCGACTAATGAGCCTGCAGCAGATCCCCTACCTGGTCCAACAAAAATATTATTTTGTTTAGCGAAACGAATGAAATCTGCCACAATAAGAAAATAATCACTAAACTGCATAGATTCAATGACACGTAGTTCATAGGTTAACCGACTACGTAGTTCATCTGTTAGCAAGGTATATTTAGAGTTTACTGCCTTCCAGCATAACTTTTCTAAAAACTCATGTGCATCCTCATTCCCATTTGGAAGTGGAAAAGATGGAAGATGACGTTGATTAAATTGAAAGTTAACGTCACATTTGGCTTTTATGTTTTCCGTTTCTGTCAATACTTCTGGCCAGGAAATAAATATATGATCCATCTCTACTTTAGAACGAAGATGATGATGCTGAAGATGCGTACTTATTTGTTTTCCATTCCACTTTTCATTCATTTTCATCGCTTGTAAGCAATCAAAGGCAATGGCTTCTTTCTCCTCTAAATAGCGAACATCATTTAATGCAACTACAGGAATGGAGTATTGATCCTTGAACTCCATTCCTTTTTGAATCAGTACCGTGTCTATTTCAGTGCGACTAGCTTCGATGCCAAGATAGAAATCTCCTTGCTTAAACAAGTTCATAAATCCTGATAAAAGTGTATGAATATCCTCATATAGGTTTGATGATAGTATTTTTGCTATAGAGGAATGATTAATCGAAAGAATACCAACGCAGTCCGCCACATAAGGAGATAGCTCATTTATAGTAATACCTCCTTCTCCATTTTTCTGAATGTGTGTACTTAGCTTAGCTAAGTTCTGATAACCGTGATTATTTTTAGCTAATAATGTTACTTGTTCTTTATCATTATTTTTCTCGCCTCTCACTGTGATAATCATCCCTATGATAGGCTTGATCCCATACGCTTTGCATTGCCTATAAAAATCAATTGCTCCGTACAGCACCTGATAATCCGTAAGTGCTAAAGCATCATACTCTAACTCAATAGCTTTTTTCACTAATTTTTCGATTGTAATCGTACTGTCCAGCAAACTATAGCTGCTACGTACTTGTAAATGTGTAAACGACATCGTATCCCGTCCTTTAAAATCTCTACTTCTTATTATACCAATCTAGATAGAACATGCATACGGAAAAGCTGATTCAAAAGCATAACCTGTCCTTATTAATCATACAATGGAACTAACATGGCTCACGAGGAGTGCGTTCTTATGGAAGAACGATTTTTTGAGACGTTTATACATTGTTACTTTATTGCTTTTGGTGTCATAATTGGTGGATCAATTATTGGAAGTATCGGTGCATTTGTCACTGGAGATGCACCAATATATGATATTGGTCGAATTGCTAACCGTTTACGTATTTGGGCAATAGTAGCTGCGATTGGTGGAACCTTTGATGCAATTGCGAATTTTGAAAAGGGTATCTATGATGGATCAACCATGGATTTAGTAAAACAGGCATTATTTATTCTTTCCGCAATGGGTGGCGTGAAAACAGCGATACTTTTGTTAAATTGGCTTATTCAGGAGGAAATTAATTGATGCATATCCCTCCTTATCATAAAAAAGTAACTTGGCAGCGTTTTTTTGTTGGTGTAATGATCGGTGGTGTAATTGCCTACTGTACCCTTCTTTATATGTATGGATCGATGTATGAATCATTACTTGAGGAAAACAATCAATTTCGCAGTAAAATAAATGATTTACAAAATCAAAACGAATCCTTATTAGAAGATAACGATGAGTTAAGCGAAAAATCGCAGAAGGCGGTAACTATTGAGTCCGTATCGTTAACCATTGAAAATACAGATGAGTTGCCTTTGGATCGACTTATTATTGATAATTTAGAAGAGATGGTAAAAACCGAGTTAAAACATATTTACGGAAAGGATCTTTCTCTTATCGCAGAAAGTGAAAAATTACTTGTATCCACCATTGAAAACAAAGCCTATACTGTAGACGAGTTTACCTACAACTTTACAATAACAAAGCTAGTTATATCCAAACATATTAAAATAACCGTTAAAGCAGATCTTGCTAACTAATGTGAACGTTTTATGAAATATTTGAAAATTTATGGTAATATCGTTATTTTTTGTTTAAAATAAAAATAAGAAAAGAACATTTGCGATTAACTTTCATATACTGCTTAAGATGAAAGGAGTGGATTTTCATGTTGGTAATGAATCATAGACGGATGCGCGATGAAAAAATAGCTCGACTAAAAGAGGGCCATTCCGCTTATGCTGAATCACATGAGCTCATTCGCTTAATAAAACGTGATATTGAGAAGGAACACTTGGACGTCATTTATGACAACACAAATTCAGGTTGCTGGTTTATCCCGAACTCCAATAGAAAAAGTAGTTAATTACTTACGATGAATAAACGAGCCGAAAGTACCGGCTCGTTTTTTATGCGTTATTATATGTTACACATATTTCATCTAATTCACGTACTAGTCTATCCGCTTCCTCCCACGTGCTTACAGAAGCGCCCGATGCCATGGGATGACCTCCACCATTAAATTTAGCGGCTAACTCATTAATGACAGGTCCCTTCGACCGCAAGCGAACTCGGATAATCTCATCCTCTTCAATAAATATTACCCATGCACAAATTCCTTCAACATCTCCTAAAGCTGTTACCAATTGACCTGTATCGGTTGGTTGTACTTGAAATTCTTCTAAAATTTGTTTTGTTAGCTTAACAGAAGACATACCTGATGGAGATAATGTAAAGTTTTGCAAAATATAGCCACGTAACTTCGCTATATTCGCTTTCACATTATATATTCCATCATATAATGCTGTGCGATCAAATGAATAGGTTACTAGTTCTGCAGCATATTGGAACGTTTTTTTCGATGTGCTCGGATATAAAAATCTACCCGTGTCTCCTACTATGCCTGCATAAAGAAGACGTGCTGCTTCATGATTACATGAAAAGCCATGATTCTTTGCTTGTATAAAAAATTCATAGATCATTTCACTTGTAGAGCTAGCCCCAATATTTATCCACTGTATATCACCGTATTCATCCGTATTGGGGTGATGATCAATTTTAATCCATTTACTACCTAATTGATAACGTTCATCAGATATTCGCTCCGTATTTGCTGTGTCACATACAATAACAAGTGCGCCTCGATATTGCTCATCAGAAATAGTATCCATTCTTGCTAAAAAAGTTAATGTATCCTCTTCTTCACCAACAGCATAGACATTTTTTTCTGGAAATGAATGCTTAATAAGTGCTTTTAATCCTACTTGTGATCCAATGGCGTCTGGATCTGGGCGAACGTGTCGATGAATAATGATTGTATTATACTGTTTTATTGCTTCAATTATTTCCTGCAAAATATCACCTTTTTCGTAGCTTTTATTCTCTCATTGTAGCTAAAATTTAAGAAAAACGTTACAATTAATTTTGTGGATAATGGTAATTTAGATTAGGGGCGATTACATATGTTTATATTTTCTATATTTATTGTAATATCTATTGTACTTTATGTATATTATAAAGTTGCTATTGTAAAAAGCAAGGATGGTCTAACACAGGCATACTTCAATGCTAAATCCAGAATATGTCTTGGTAGTTTTGTGCTTTTTTTCACGGCTAATCAATATATTCTTTACCAAACAAAGCTATCATTATTTATTGGTATAGTTCTCCTCATCGTCGGAGTTCCACAGATTTATCGAGGTATAAAAGAAGTAAAACACTATCGAAATGAATGGAAGAGATTAAATCCATCCTAAACAAATAAAAGCGCAAGCGCGAATAGAAACGTAGCGACTGGAGAGAGTCAACGGAGATAAGGGAATCACGGTTAGCTTTCGAGCCAATGATAACTTAGATTAGGGCGATTCATGAAGTCGCCTAGTTTCTGGGCACTGGAGCTGGACGTGGCTCAACACGCCCGTATTTATCCATAGGCTCAAATTTTATAATTGACTTATAAAGCTACCGGAGTAAGTGCTTCTTATCCATTAAGCACTCCCCCCAGTAGCTTTATTCCTTCAGTCCCTACTGATCAACACAAACCTCATTAACCGTTTATTACTGATAGATTAATTAACGGTTAATGAGCTGAGCCATCAGCAATCCTTTACCAACTAGTTTTCTCTCGTCAAATACTTCCACATCAATTTTTGCATACATCCTACCGATTTCAAGCAGCTTCGGTTTTATTTTCAATGTGCTGTCAATTTGTACTGGCTTAATAAAATACACGGACAGATTTTCCGCTACAAGATCACCTTTTTTATACTGAAGAAGCATTCTCCTACTCGCTTCTGTTATTAATGATGTAAATACTCCATTTGATAATGTTCCAAGTTGATTCGTCATCTGTGGGGCAACGGTTGTTAAATAGGTATCCTTCTGATTGTCCGCTTCTCGCAAATTACGAGAAACAATATCATCTATTGTCTCACCAACCTGAGGCTGCCTTTGTATTTGTTGTAATGCTTTTAATACATCCTGTCGAGAAATGACTCCTTGTAAATGATTGGATTCATCTGCTACTGGCATTACTTCTATACCTTCCCAAACCATCATGTGGGCCACAGAAGCTAAAGAAGTCTTTGTCTGAACAATCTTCGGATGCCTACTCATTACTTTTTCGATAGTTGTCTGATTCTCTTTCCCAATGATATCTTTTGAAGTAGCCATACCAATAACACGTTTTTTTTCATCAACTACCGGAAAACGAGTATGTGTCGATCTATGATTAAGTTCATACCAATCATGTATGGTGTCCTTTGCACGTAAATAAAACGATCGTTCAAATGGAGTAAAAATATCGCCCACTAATACGATTTCTTTTTTTATTAATTGATCATAAATCGCTCTATTTATCATCGCAGCCACTGTAAACGTATCATAACTAGTAGAAATAATTGGAAGCTGTCTTTCATCAGCTAACCGCTTAATATAGTCCTCCGTATCAAACCCACCAGTTATAAGTACTGCCGCACCCTCTTTCAAAGCTAATTCATGCGCTTTAATACGATTTCCTACGATCAGTAAAGATCCTGCCTCAGTATAACGCATCATCGCATCAAGTTGCATAGCTCCAATTACAAATTTCGATAATGTCTTATGAAGCCCTTCTCTACCACCTAGAACCTGTCCATCAACAATATTGATTACCTCTGCAAACGTAAGGCGCTCGAAGTTTTCTTTTTTCTTCCGTTCAATACGAATTGTACCTACACGTTCGATTGTGCTTACAAGTCCTTGATTTTCAGCTTCTTTAATCGCTCGATATGCTGTGCCATCACTTACATTTAAATCCTTAGCGATTTGTCTTACAGATATCTTATGACCAATTTCCAATGATATAATATGCTGAATTATTTGCTCATGTTTACTCGCCATTGGTACATACACCATCTTTCAACTGTACTAATGAATTATTTACCATTTATTATACAGTTGAAAAAGCTGAAACTCAATAATTATAGGTTTGACGCTGTCTTTCCTTTTGCTGTTCCATAATTGGTGGTTGAATCATTTGTAAAAGTGAAGCAATATTTGCTCCAACAATTAATAAGAAAAAAATTAACCATCCACCCCAAAAAGCAAGTTCAATCGGCGTAACAGCATATGGTATAGAGGGCCACGCCATGTATAAGAAGAAACCTGCAAGCAATAATCGTAGTACTGCATAATGTCTCACCATTATTGTCTACCTCCTTGGTAACAATGTATGAAAGAATCCATGCATTAAGAACTTACACGGTTCTTCTATTCATCATATTGTCCATAATAAAGTGAGCGTTCATTTAGTAGGGGGGTTATACCACCAATAGTGGTTTCACCTTATTACTTGAAGTGGGGGTTTTACTGCCAATTATATATGGGATAAAACAGATCTAAATAGCAATATTCATAACTACCAGTATCTAAAGGTATCTAAAATACCAATCGATAATAGCATCTCCATAAAAATAGGTAATTAAAGTCGCAATTACTATATATGGTCCAAATGCTACAGGCTGCTTACGTTGAATTTTTTTGATTACTAGTAACAACATTCCAAAGACAGCCCCAACTACACAAGATAGAAAAAAGCAAAGCAATAGTTTCTCATACCCCAATACAATACCTAGTACACCGAAAAGTTTCATATCCCCTGCTCCCATACCACCACGACTAATTAAAATGATGAACATAGTGATACATACACCCAATAGTCCTCCAAGTAATGGCGACCACCATGGCGTTAATGGATAGATAATTCGCAGTATAAAAAATAGCGGAAGAAAGAATAGCAATAACTTATTAGGTATGACCATATATGTTAAGTCGGAAACTGTAATGATCATCAGCATGGAAACTAATAGCAATGCTATAATTAGCTCGCTATTCCAACCTAACATCAAATAACTATATACAAATAATAATCCAGTAGAGATTTCAATCAATGGATAGAGATAGGATATACGGTTACTACATTTACTACATCTACCTTTTAAACACAAGAAGGATAAAATGGGTATTAGCTCATACCAGTGAAGCTGATGACTACAATGTATACAATTAGAACGGTTCATGATAAACGATAATTGTTTAGGTAATCGCAATCCTACTACATTATAAAAAGATCCAAACAGTAAACCAACTAGAAAAAATAACGAGAGCGTAAAAGTGTTCAATCGGATTTCACCTTATTTCTACTTGAATATCTTTTAATAAAATAAAATATAGCTTTTTCAGAGAGACGGGATAAAGTGTTTTGAATGGATCGTTTTTAATAGTGTCCCAACCCCAATATACGTTTGCCACTTTATCTATTTCTGCTACGACATATGCTACTTTATGCCTAAATTATAGTATAAAAAGATGGAAATAACTAGTAGCAAAAAGGGAATATTTGCATGCTTCTACAGCAAGGGGCTGGCAAGAAAAAAGTTAACCCAAAAGCCGAACGATAAAACGATAAAATAAAATGAAACTCAATCAGCGTGCGATGTAACGCTGCCGATTCCCTTATCCTATCGGGAAAAAAATTGCGAGCTGAAGATCGTGCAAGAAAGTGGTCCTTAGGAGCCGTGTCACGGAAGGCGAAGTAATTTATAGAGGGTGATAGAACCTGTTTGACGTAAACAAATCATCCGAACTGAATCCGTTCGGATGATGATGTGAATAAGATACTTTTTTCTCAGTCTAAACGATTATAATTGCAACGCATCGCCAATCTCCATTACTTTTCCTTCTCCCGATTTAATTTGACTGATGAACTTGTGCGGGTCCTGTTCAATGACAGGAAAGGTATTATAATGTATAGGAACCGTTACATCTGCATGAATCCATTCCGAGGCAATTAGCGCATCTTCGGGCCCCATTGTAAAATTATCCCCGATTGGAACAAACGCAATATCAATATTATTCATATCACCTATTAATTTTAAATCTGAAAATAAACCAGTATCTCCAACATGGTAGATCGTTTTCTCATTCACCGTTAGAAGGATTCCTGCCGGCATACCAGTGTATACAATTGAACCATCATCCTCTGTAAACGCCGAGCCATGAAAGGCCTGGGTGAGCTTGACTGTACCAAAATCAAATTCATGCTTCCCACCTATATGCATCGGATGTACACGTAATCCTTTTGAACCCATATAGTCTGCTAATTCATTAGGAGCAACGATTAAAGCATTTGTCCGCTTTGCGATATCTATCGTATCACCGACATGGTCATTATGACCATGTGTCAACAGGATAACATCTGGATTTACTGAGTTTGCATCCAAATCACATTTTTCATTTCCAGTAATAAAGGGATCAATTAAAATCTGATGTGTATCCGTTTTAACCATTACTACTGAATGTCCATGATAAGAAATTTGCACGATTACCACTCCTCTGATAAAACATTATACTATCTATCTTAAACAAGCATTCTTATTTTTTCTACCCGAAATTAGTTATTTTCATGCTAGTTATTCGTATTTTTTTATCCCACCTATAACTGGCAATAATATCCCCGCTTCAATCATTAAAGTAAAACCAATATGGATAAGCGGGGGATCGAGTCGGTAAATGTCCGTTTGGTTCCAAGGTCTATAGGTCATACCCTTGTGGTGCTAACAATCCGCAGGGATAAACACCCCCCACGGATTGAAGTTTCACTTTATATTGCCTGTTCAATCTATGTATATATTATCAGCTTTCTTATCACAGTAATAGTTTTGGAAACAAATATTAAAAATACGTTGCCATCAACTTGTCGTTAATGTCATCCATTTTAATTCCATACACTATTTTTGCTATAATAAAAATATTACATATTAAAGAGGTGTACAAAGAAATGGCAGAAAGAATTCAAGCATTATTAAAAAGCATGAAAAAACAGAATATCGATAGTATGTTTATTACATCTAAGGCGAATGTATACTATATTACTAATTACTATACAGAACCACATGAAAGGCTAGTGGCTGTCTACATTAGTAATCATTTTGATCCATTATTAATTATTCCGGCAATGGAAGAAGAGGATGCAAAAGCAGCTGGATGGCGTTATCAAATAATCACCTATCATGATCATGAAAATCCTTGGGAGATGTTTTACCAGAAATTAAAAACGAATGAACATATTCCAAATACAATTAGCGTCGAGCATACAAATCTAACATTAGATCGATATCAACTGATGCAGCAACTCTTTTCAAATACACGTATTGTAAATGGTGAAGAACTATTAGCAAACCTACGTGTCATTAAAAGTGAGAAGGAATATAATTTATTAAAACATGCTGCTGAATTAGCTGACTTTGGAATAAAGACTGGGATAGCGGCAATTCAGGAAGGCGTAGGTGAACTCGAAGTAATTGCTAAAATTGAGTATGAGCTTAAAAAACAAGGGATTCAGGAAATGTCCTTCTCTACAATGACACTTTCTGGTACAAAGACCGCTTCACCGCATGGGACACCTTCCATGAAAAAGATAAAATCAGGTGATATCGTATTATTTGATCTTGGTGTAGTGTATGAGGGCTATTGTTCAGATATATCCAGAACAGTAGCATTTAAATCAATAACCGAGCAACAAAAAAAGATATACAATACCGTTTTAGAGGCGGAACAAAAAGCGATAGCTGCATCTAAGATTGGTGTAGCAACTGGTAAATTAGACCAAATAGCAAGAAATCATATTGCAGATGCAGGCTTTGGTGAATACTTCACACATCGCATTGGACATGGATTAGGAATTGAAACACATGAGTATCCTTCTATGCATAGCAACAATGATCTACCGTTACAAGCAGGAATGTGCTATACCATTGAGCCAGGTATTTATGTACCAGGGGTTGCCGGTGTTCGGATCGAAGACATGATTTATATGACAGAACAAGGGCCAGAAGTTTTAACTACATCTCCAAAAGAATTAATGATTTTGGAATAACTTAGCATGCGTATAAGTTTAGTAATTTTTAGATTAACCTAAACCGGCTCCATATTCATATTTATTGAAAAAGGGCTTTCTTCCAAATTCTACGTTAGATTTTGGAGACCGCCCTTATCTTCTTATATTACTATCTTTAGTTATCCAATAGCGTATGTGGATCCGCGTATTCCAAGCTATGAGATGTTGCTACTGCTTGATATGTTACATACCCATCGAGTGTATTAATTCCCTTTAATAACGCCTCGTTATCCTTGCATGCACCTACATAGCCTTTATTTGCTAATTGTAATGCGTAAGGAACAGTAACATTGGTTAAACCAATTGTCGAGGTTCTTGGAACTGCTCCAGGCATATTTGCAACGGAATAATGCAATACACCATGTTTGGTATATGTTGGATTATCATGCGTAGTAACATGGTCACTTGTTTCAAATATTCCGCCTTGATCAATTGCTACATCAACAATCACTGAACCGGCTGTCATAGCTTGAACCATTTCTTCAGTCACCAACTTCGGAGCTTTGGCACCTGGTATTAACACTGCACCAATAACAAGATCCGACTCTGCTAAAGCGAGACTAATATTCAGCGGGTTCGACATCATTGTATTAATAGATGATCCAAAAATATCATCCAACTGACGCAATCGCTCTGGATTTAAATCAATTATTGTAACGTCTGCACCTAAACCAACCGCAATTTTTGCTGCATTTGTACCAACAACACCACCGCCAATAACCGTAACCTTGCCACGTTTAACTCCTGGTATTCCACTTAAAAGGATTCCCTTTCCACCTTTTGTCTTCTCTAGAAACTGAGCACCAAGTTGCGAAGCCATCCTTCCTGCTACTTCACTCATAGGTGTTAGAAGCGGTAGTGAATTATTTGGTAACTGCACCGTTTCATAGGCGATCCCAGTTACCTTTTTATCAATCAGCGCCTTTGTTAAGCTAGGTTCCGCTGCTAAATGCAAATATGTAAACAAAATAAGCCCTTCATAGAAGTAATCATATTCTTCAGGTAGTGGTTCTTTTACCTTCATTACCATTTCCTGTTCCCAAGCTTCCTTGGCTGTAGCTACGATAATTGCACCGGCTTCCGCATATTGTTGGTCCGTGAATCCAGAACCTAAACCAGCCTCTGTCTCAATATAAATAGTATGACCGGCATTTTTCAAAGTTAGGACACCAGAAGGCGCCATAGCAACCCTATTCTCATTATTTTTTATTTCTTTTGGAACACCGATATTCATTTAACTACCTCCAATTCTCTAATATAACACTTTTTTGAAAGCACTTTCATACTTCATATACGTATATTGTAACAGTACCAAATTTTTTCTCAAAGTAAAAGGGAAATGAGGCTGACAAAACACAACTTCTTTACTCAAAATACGAATAATCATGTTATCAATAGGAGGATCATCGCCACACTGTGAAACTATACGCGCTTTCCACGGGCACGGCCTCAGCTAACTTGGTAAAGAAAAACACGTTACCACGTGAATCTTCGGACTCGTGCTGTTCCCGCCGGAGTCTCGCTTATTTCAGGTGCTAAATGAATGATTCTGATCAAAAAACGAGCGATGATTAATTTCATCAACTAATCATCGTTCGTTTTTTATTGTTTCTTCATTCTTTTGTCTCAGCCTCATTCTCCACTTTAATTTTTACGATTATTAAACGTGTAGATTCCCTTATTATTGTGCCTTTCTTCAATGACACCACTTTGGTAACTTTCATTTAACTGATTCTGTACAGCCGCAACACCTTTTTCATCCTCAAAAATGTTTTGTGGCTGATTATCACGCTTCTCTTTGGACAATCTAATCACCCCCATTTATAGTATGTCCACAATACTGCAACACTCTCTAAAATTTAATTAGTAAAAGTGGCAAATTTTGATTGTTGTCCTTAAAATACGGGTATATAATTTATATGAAAGGGGAGATCTATATGGAATATAAGAATATTGTAGTAGCAGTTGATGGATCAGAAGCATCTGAGAAAGCTTTTACTAAATCATTAGATATCGCAAAACGAAATGATGCACGCATTATTTTAGCTCATGTTGTTGATTCACGGACATTTGCCACTGCCGAAGCCTATGATCGTACATTAGCAGATCGTGCAGAGGAATATGCTAAGGAATTATTAGACAGCTATGTAGACAATGCAAAATCAGCAGGTATTGATAATTTAATTCGATGTGTAGAATATGGGTCTCCAAAAGTAAAAATTGCAAAAGATATTGCTAATGACTTTCATGCGGACCTTATTATCTGTGGGGCAACAGGGATGAATGCTGTTGAACGTTTTCTTATAGGAAGTGTTTCTGAGAGCATAACAAGATACGCTTCATGTGATGTATTAGTTGTCAGATAACTATATAACATTAAAACGATATACTCACTACATCACTAAGAATATTCCTCAATTACATTAGAAGCACTTCCACATTATTGTTGGAAGCGCTTCTAATGTGGTGATTCTTTTCTTAATTCGTGGATGATATGAGATAATTCTGGAATGATTAATTTTTCCATGGCTAACTTTACCGCTCCAGTAGAACCAGGGAGTGCAAAAATAACTGTTTGGTTTCGAGTACCTGCAACTGCTCTTGAAAGAATAGCGGCTGACCCAATATCTTCTTTGTAACTCAACATTCGAAATATCTCTCCAAAGCCAGGGATTTCTTTCGTAAAAAGTTCTTTTATTGCTTCAATGGTAACGTCTCTATCAGCAATACCAGTTCCACCATTACAAATGATTACTTCAACACCGGGATTGACACAAGCTCTCGTAACTATTTTTTGAATGTCATTTCGATCATCTTTAATAATATCTCTGACACTTATCCAATGTCCGTTCGCCTTCAATTGTTCTTCAATAAGCCCTCCACTCATATCAGTTTCCAATGTCCGTGTATCGCTAATAGTTAAAATCATGCAATTTACTACGTGGTTTTCACGCTTATGTTCCTTTACTGACAATTAATACCTCTCCCATCCATTATGATTTTATAAAAAAGGTTTTGCTATGGTTCAACCACACCAAAACCTTTTAACTAACTAATTTGTGAAAGTCTGATTGTATCTCTGGCAATCATAACCTCTTCATTTGTAGGGATTACGATTACTTTAACTGGAGAGTGTGGATAATTAATAAATTGTTCTTTTCCTCGAACTTTATTGAGTGCTTGATCCCAGTAAACCCCCATAAATTCAAGACCATGTAAAACCTTTTCTCGGATCACATCACTATTTTCTCCAACTCCAGCAGTAAAGATAATGGCATCTACGCCAGACATTTTCGCTGCATAGGAACCTAAATATTTATGAATACGACCTGCAAATACTTCTAAAGCTAATTCTGCTCGCTTATTCTCTTGAGCTGTCTGTTCAATATCTCTTAAATCACTTGAGAATCCAGATAAAGCTAGCATACCACTTTCCTTATTCAACACATGAATCACTTCATCCGCGGACTTTCCTGTTTTTTCCATAATATAAGGGATAAGCGCCGGATCTATATTACCTGAGCGTGTTCCCATAGTTACCCCAGCTAATGGAGTGAAGCCCATTGATGTGTCAATTGACTTACCACCTTGAATAGCTGCAATACTTGCACCATTACCAAGGTGACAAGATATAAGGCGCAGGTTCTCCAATGGCAGACCCATCAGATCCGCTGCTCGCTGCGAAACATACTTATGTGATGTACCATGAAATCCGTATTTACGTATGCCATAATCTTTATAGTACTCATATGGTAAGCTATAAAGATAAGATGACTCTGGCATCGTTTGATGGAATGCAGTATCAAACACAGCCACCATTGGTACCTCCGGTAAAATTTCACGGAAAGCATGAATTCCCGTCAAATTTGCAGGGTTATGCAAAGGTGCCAATTCCGACACTTGTTCAATCGTTTCAATAACTTTGTCGTTAATGACAACTGAATCACTAAAACGTTCCCCACCATGAACTACGCGATGACCAACTGCATTTATTTCATCAAGTGAAGTAATGACCCCAGAAGACGTTAATGATGCTAGTAGTTTCTTTACTGCTTCTTCATGGTTTGGAATCTCTTCCACAAATTTATCTTTTTCACCTTGAACATCCATTGTAAATACTGACTCATTTAGACCAATTCGTTCCACTAGCCCTTTTGCTAGAACGCGCTCGTTTGGCATTTGTATTAATTGGAATTTCAAAGATGAACTACCGGCGTTTATTGCCAATACATTACTCATTGCTGTTCAACTCCTTTTTATACGTTTGGAACCAATTATTTATTTGACCTAAAATATCTCCCATTGCTCTCGTATTGTTGAAAGAAGGCATTTTAACCAATAGTGGTTGTTTAGGAGATGCTGTCTGCTGTCCTTTTTTTTGTAGTATTAAGATACTTTTTCGATGCTTATCAGATTTGAAGGCACTTTCTGGCAACCTTAGGATGCCAACCATATGAGCATAATCATGAATAAATTGTTGAAGCTTGTCTGATTGATCACTATCAAATAAAAATTCTGGAATAACTAGAATAAGGTATCCGCCTGGTTTTGTGTAATTAAGACTTTGCTCTATAAATAAGTGATGCGCATAAGAATGACCTTTATCGGCCTTAAGTTTAAAGTCACTCGCACGTAAGTCGTCTGGATAGTATCCAACAGGTAGATCAGCTACGATTAAATCTACAGGGTCCAATAAAAATGGACGAAGACTATCTTGATGGAAAAACTCAATATTCTTTTTCTGCAAGTTCGCATTCCAAACAGCTAGTTGAATTAACGTTGAATCAACTTCACTTGCAAATGCTTCTTTGATTTGTGGTAGTTGACTTAGAACCGCAGTTATTAAATTTCCAGTTCCACCAGCTGGATCAAACAAGCGAATGTTTTCGGCGTCATCGAATAATTTATTTGCCAAATACGCAATCATTAGCGATACTGTTTCTGGTGTCATTAAATGCTGCTGTTGAGTAGAGCCTTTCATTCCTTTTAGAATAGCAAGCTGATTAGCTTTTCTTACTTCCTCAGCTGAGAATGAATCTATTTTTAATTCGACTAAAGCTTGCTGTAATTTGATTGCTAGGCTTTCATCTATATTATCTGGCACTTCTTGCATAAATACGATTTCCATCGTATAACCTAAGCTTTCCAGATATGGTTCATTAACATACTGTTGAATCTTATTTGTCGTTTCATCTATCCATTCATACAATGTTTCGACATTTGATTTCTCCATATAGCATCCTCCATTCGTTCCTTCAGAGCGTTTCTATTGTACCAAAGGAAATGGGACTATGTACAAAATAATGCTAATTAAGTTCTGTAGCACACAGTAAAAATCCCCCTCATTTACTGAGAGAGATTCCGTTCGAGTTATTTAGCTTGTCTGGCAGCTTCCAGGGCAGCATCATAATCCGGATGATTACTCACTTCTTTAACATATTCTACATAAGTAACTATATTATTGGAGTCAACAACAAATATAGATCTTGCTAGCAGACGTAACTCCTCTATAAGAACACCATAGTTCTTTCCAAAATGAGCATCTCGGTGGTCTGACAATGTATCAAGCTTCTTAATATCATGTTGGTTAACCCAGCGTTTTTGTGCAAATGGTAAATCCATACTCACCGTTAAAACTTTAACATTTTCAATCTGATCAGCTTCTTCATTAAAACGTTTTGTTTGCTCTGCACATACACCTGTATCAATGGAAGGAACAACACTAATCAGCTTAACCTTCTCTTTATAATCAGTTAATGTAACTTCTTCTAAATCATTAGATAGTACTTTAAAAGAAGGTGCTTCATCACCAACTTTCACTTCATTACCTACAAGTGTGACAGGTTCTTGTTGGAATGTAACATTTGCCATATGAATCATTCCTCCTAAATAATTGTATTCCTTCTTCATTATGAATTGAATAGCGGTGCATGTCCAATAATTTATGGCTATGAAATCTAGAAATATTTGTGAACGGAATTAGCTACGCTTACATTATAGAATGGTGTATGAGTTGCATTTATACAACCATTAAATATCATATTGGGTAGGCATCTCTTTAGGTTTCTTATTTTCTTGTTTCTTTGAACCTTGCTGTTGACTTGACTCTTTCATTATCTGTTGCACCTTTTCTACAACCTGTGGCGCAAAATCAATCATTTTTTCATAGATATGTGTATGATGATCTAAATGAACCATCTTAATTCCTCTTTCACTGACAATCAAAAATGCTACCGGTGTAATTGATACTCCTCCACCGCTACCTCCTCCAAATGGAAGTGTTGCTTCACCACTTTCACTACTGCTATCGGATTGGGATTGACTACTTGTAGAATTAAACTCACTACCACCTGCAGCAAATCCAAAACCAACTTTGGACACAGGTATAATAACACTGCCATCCGGAGATTGAACAGGATCTCCAATAATTGTGTTTACCTCTACCATATCCTTCAAATTTTCCATTGCAGTAGTCATTAGCCCTTGAATAGGATGCTCTTCCATCACAATCAACTCCTTTTATACATTTGTGCTTGATGTATCAATAGCTTCTTATTATTAGCCATTATTCTCATGACTTGAAGAAATCCACTTATAGCTTGTGCTATTCGAATAGAAACAATACAATAAATTTCGGATTGTATATATTTCTGTTGAAAAAGTGGTACAACTTTAATATCTGGATGACAATTAAAAATCCCATGTTCTTGAAGCCATGCTATGATAACACCTTTTACTGTCCAGACACCTCCTGATACAATACCTGTAAGTGATGCATCACCAGTACCACCTACCGTATGCCACTTCATTTGTTTGAATTTCATCTTCTGTAGCATAACCGAAATTGCTTTATGACCTTGACGTAGGATATGAAGCGCCTCATTAAGTTTACTCGGTAATTCACGAAAATTAATAGCAGGCGTGTTACTTTCGAAATCATCTAACATCATCGTTCGTCTTATAATCGGAATTTTCCACCAATAAATCCGTATCGTTATAGAAGTATTTGCTTGGCAATATGCTCCTTGAACATGAATGATTAGCTTTGAGAATAAAAAGATAACAGCAATCGCGATCACGGTTATCATAAATATAGCCCACCCCCACATTTTCATCACCTCAGTTTCATAGCTGTTCCTATTTTTCCTCAAATTTCCTATTTTAATCATTCGTTTTACTCCACTAGGATAATAGCAACAAAACATGATAGAATATGGTTATACTGCTTTGCTTAATAGCTTAAAGTAGATAGTAGTATAAAGTGCATCTCGTCATCACATTTGGGAGGGTATCAAAAGAATATGACTGATCGAAAAAATATTTTCTTCTATTATTTAAGTGACCAAGGGCTTGAAGATAAATTAAATGCCCTATACCAATTAGCAGAGTCAAATGGTTTTACAATTGTAAACGATTTCGAACATGCTAATATTATTGTAAGTATTGGAGGTGACGGTGCTTTCTTACAAGCTGTACGTAAGACAGGCTTTCGTCAAGATTGCCTTTATACAGGAATAACTCGTTCGGGGGAATCAGGTCTATATTGCGATTTTAATATGGATAATGTTGATGAAATGTTGAAGACAATCCAATATGAAGAAATGGAAGTTCGTCGTTTTCCTGTGATTAATGCGGAATTAAATGGTGAGACGAGTTTTTATTGCCTTAATGAAATTAGTGTCCGCTCGACTATTATTAAATCCATCGTTATGGATGTGTTTATTGATGACATTCACTTCGAAACCTTCAGAGGGGACGGACTAATTGTTGCAACACCAACAGGAAGTACAGGTTATAATAAATCTACGAATGGAGCGGTCATTGACCCAAAAATTCCTTGTTTTCAAGTTACCGAGTTAGCATCCATAAATAATAATCGTTATCGCACCCTGGGTTCTTCTTTTGTTCTTAATAGTGATAGAAAGTTAACGTTATCAGTCCAGCAGGATGGTAATGATTATCCAATTATCGGTCTTGACAATGAAGCATACTCCATTCGAAATATAAGGGATATTTCTGTTACATTAAGTGACCATGTTATTAAAACCGTGAAATTAAAAAATAACTCCTATTGGGACAGAGTAAAACGTACGTTTTTATAACTAGAGCGTGAAGCAGCATATAACGTATAATACGGACAAGAACCGATCTAATTAAATAGAAGAAAGGTTCTTGTCATATACAATTTTCCCGTCAATTACTGTCATTGCAACGTCAATTTCGTGAATCTCATTTGGATTGACTTGGAAAATATCTTTCTCCAAAATAGTGAAATCAGCGTGATAACCTTCCGTAATCAAACCTCTACTATTCTCTTGATTAATTACATAAGCACTACCAGTCGTATATAATTGTACGGCTTCAAATATAGTCAGCGCTTCTTTAGGTAAGTATGTTTTTCCATCAAAAGAGGATTTACGAATAACCGCAGCTTGAATTCCAAGTAACGGATCCACTTTCTCAATTGGTGCATCAGACCCACCAGCACAATGTATTCCGTGCTGAAGCATAGATTTCCAAGCATACGCTAAGTCTAGCCGTTTTTGTCCCAGCCGATCAATTACCCAAGGGAAATCTGAAGCAACAAAGGTCGGTTGGATGTCTACGACAGCAGGAAGCTCCTTTAGTAATTCAAAGGCTTGTTTATTTAAAATTTGTCCATGGATAATTCGATCGCGAGCATTCGTTGCTAACGGATATTTACTCAATATGGATGCAATTTCTAAAACGGCTTGATCTCCAATGGCGTGAACTGCTACTGGCAACTGATAGACACGTGCCCTAGCCACGAGTTCCTCTAACTCAGGTATGCTGTGAATTGCAAAACCTCTGTTTCCAATGTCATCCGCATAATCTGTAGACAACCATGCTGTCCTCCCCCCCAATGCTCCGTCCGAAAATATTTTGACTGCGCCAAGCTCTGCATAACGTGGCCCCTTCAAATACCCTAGCCCAGCATGAATCATGTCTTCCATAACTTCATGATGGACGAGTAAATGCGCTTTAAATATTTTCTCCTTCCCATCCAACACATGTTTAAAAGCACCAAAAGTCTTATCAAATCCACCAAAATAATTAAGGTCTTCACTGTGTCCTCCAACTAAGCCCTTTGAAAGAAGATCATCTATAGCGATTGAGATTACTTGTTCTAGATAAGCCTGTGAAACAGTTGGCATTGCTTGCTTTATTAATTCCTGAGCAGTATCCAAGAAATAACCCGTTGTCTCTTCATCATCATCTCGTTCAATAACGCCACCTTTTGGATTAGCTGTTTTATTTACAGTATCAATACCTGCCAGTTCTATTGCTTTGCTGTTAGCTAAAATAGCGTGACGGCATACTCGAGATAACATGACAGGATTATGAGGTACAATTTCGTCAAGTGCAGTTTTGTGAATAATGAGTGGTTCATCCCAATGGTTTTCATTCCAGCCCTCACCCACGAGCCACTCTCCCTCAGAAAGATTTGTAGCTCGGTTAAACAGTGCTTCTAATACTTCTTCGGCTGATTGCATTTGGGAAAGATCAAGCCGAAGTAATTTCTCACCATGCCAAATAATATGCAAATGACTATCAACAAATCCTGGTAACATTGTTTTTCCGTTCAAATTTATTGCTTCATCTATTTGATTAAAATAAGTATGATACAAATATTCATATGTTCCAATAGCAACTATTTGATGTTCCTCGGTAAATACAGCATCTACCACTACATCCTCACGTTCCATCGTGTAGATCGGTCCACCAAACCATAGTGTTCCCATAGCTTCTTCGATCTCCTTCATTAGAAAAATGTTATATACATACCTTACTTATTTTCTGAATAGGAATCAAGAGGGATTATAGTCATAATAGGTTTATCAATGAGAACAAAGCGCAAGCGACTGGAGCGAGTCAACGGGGATAAAGGAATCACGGTGAGCTTGCGAGCAGATGATGACTTATGTAGGGCGATTCATGAAGTCACCTCGTTTCTGGGCACTGGCGCTGGACGCAGTTCAACACACCCTTATTTATCCATATGGGCAAATATTATAATTTCCTTCATTTCCTAGACAATTAAAAAGGACTACCCAAACCGGATAGCCCTATAGCCATTTTAACTATTTAATTTAAGTTATTTTGTTCCACCAAATTGTTGTTCAGCCATTTGAACAAGACGTTTAGTGATTTCACCACCAACAGAACCGTTGGAACGAGATGTTGAATCTGGTCCTAATTGTACACCAAATTCCTGAGCAATCTCATATTTCATTTGATCTAGAGCTTGTTGAACACCAGGGACTACTAATTGATTTGAAGAATTATTTGCTGCCATGTTAACTCACCTCCTTGGTACTTATAGAATGTGTACAAAGGAGAGAAAGCATACATATTTTTAAATGGTAGTTCCTGACAAATTAAGGGATATGGTCAGACATTAATAATCCAGTCTTCTGCCTTTCCTTAGAACAAACCATCAAACTTGGTCTCTGTATCTCGTGCTGATACTTTTATCGTTTCTATTCCAGCAATTGCTTCATCCATTAATTTTGTAAAATCCTTCTTCGATTCAAACAAATTTGCTTTTTCTCTTTTTGGTTTCGTTTTTGGCGACTTAGGTACAAATATCGTACAACAATCCTCATAAGGTAAAATAGACGTGTCGTAGGTACCAATCTCTCTTGATATGTTAATGATCTCTGTTTTGTCCATTGTTATCAATGGTCGAATAATCGGATAGTTAGTTACTTCATTAATTGTATTCATACTTTGCATGGTTTGACTCGCTACTTGTCCAAGATTTTCACCAGTAGTCAACGATAAGATCTCTTGGTTCACACACACCCGTTCACTTATACGCATCATCATTCTCCGCATGATTGTCATTGCATAACCGTCAGGCATTTCTCGAAAAATTTCTTGCTGGAGTTTGGTAAACGGTACGATATGCACTTGAATCGATTTACCATACTTTGTTAATTGTTTAGCTAAGTCCAGAACTTTTTGCTTTGCACGTTCACTTGTAAATGGCGGTGAATGAAAATGAATAGCTTCAATCTGCACCCCTCGCTTCATCGCTAGGTAGCCAGCAACAGGACTATCAATACCACCTGAAAGTAATAATAGTGATTTACCAGATGTGCCTACCGGAAGACCTCCAAGTCCCTGAATAACACTTGACGTAATATAAGCTGCTTCTAGTCTTATTTCGACTTTAATTTCTAAATCAGGATGATGCACATCCACTTTAATTTCATTCGTATTGATTAATAAATGTCTACCTAATACTTGATTCATTTCCTGTGAAGCAATGGGGAAATCTTTATTAATCCGCTTCACAGATACCTTAAATGTGTTTACATTTGTAGCATTTTTTAAAGCATATAAAGCGGCTTCTTTTATTTTATCGGGATCATTCTCCACCTTAATTGCCAAACTCATACTTTGAATTCCGAAGATATTCTTACATTTTTCGATAATTGGCTCAGGATCATGACCGTTTAGTAAAATAAACATTCTCCCTTGTGTTCGTTTTACTTTTATGTTTGGAAATGCAGCTAATTTATGTTGAATATTTTCTTGTAGACGGATAATAAATTGTTTTATATTTTTACCCTTTAACGCCATTTCTCCGTAGCGTATTAAAATATGATCATATTGCATGTTATCTACTCCATTACTTCTTTAAATTGTTGAATTTTATCTTTCAGTACGTGAATAAAATTAGTTAATTCTTCCTCTGTATTTTGATAAGAAAGACTTACTCGTAATGCAGATACTGCTCTATCATCAGAAAACCCACAAGCCGCGAGAATTTTGCTTTCATCTGACTTTTTAGAAGAACAAGCTGATTTTGTTGATATATAAATTTCTTCTTCACTGAGCATGTGTATCATTACCTCTGGTTTAATCCCTGGTATCGAAAAATTAATAATATGCGGTGCCGCATGTATAGGCGTATTTACTTTAACAGCTTCTATTTTTTCCAGTTCCTCACGAAGAAAACGTTGTAATTCATATAACCTCTGCTTGTATAATCGTTCCTTTTCCATGATTAAGCGTAAGGCTTTTACTATCGAAACTGCTCCAGCTAAATTCTCCGTTCCCGAACGTATCGCCTGCTCCTGTTCTCCGCCATGAAATAACGGAAAAAGAGTTGTTCCATTCTTTACAAACAATAAGCCAGTTCCTTTTAAACCATGAATTTTGTGACCAGACATCGTACAAAGATCTATTCCACTATTTCTTAAGGTTAATGGAACTTTCCCTAACCCTTGGACATAATCGACATGGAAAAATAATTTTGGATATTGTTTTGCAATTTTTCCGATTTCTGCTATAGGTTGGACCGAACCTAGCTCATTGTTCACGTGCATAATACTAATTAAAATGGTATCATTTCTTATCGCTTGCTTTAGATCAGATAAGGCAATCACCCCATTCCTATTCACTGGTAGATATGTTATTTCAAAGCCTAATTTTTCCAAGCTTTTACAGGCATTATCTACGGAAGGATGCTCAACCTGAGTGGTGATAATATGTTTACCCCTGTTTTGATGCTCTAAAGCAATACCTTTAATAGCAATATTATTACCTTCTGTACCTCCAGAAGTGAATATAATTTCATTTTCCGCTACATGTAGAATTTCAGCAGCCTGTTTCTTAGCTTGAATTAAAAGTTTTTCTGCCTCTCCTCCCAAGGGATGGATAGATGATGGATTGGCAAAAAAAGTAGTAGATACTTGTTCAAAACTTTTTAATACTGCTGGATCAGGCACTGTTGTAGCACTATTATCTAAATAAATCATTCAACTAACTCCTAACTTCCTAGATGAATTATACCAAGCAGCCTTCTTTAATTAATTTCTTTGCTTAGAAAAAAGGATATTATATAATATCCTTTTTCTATTAAGTCCTATTTACTTAATTCAATACCTCTTGATATTCCTCAATTCGTTTTAGCGCGCCAGGTTCAACTTCTTCGATTGCTTTAGCTGCATGCTCCAACGATAGTTCATACTCGTAATTTCGGAATAACCGTTCTGATTCGGCTAGCTTTGCAGCTAATAATGGATACTGACTACGATATCTATTCGCATATTGGATAACCTGCTCCGTTAAATAAGCTTGTTCCAACATAAGATCTGTTTGTTCCATGGAATACTCTACAGCATTCTTCGCATCATTTAAAGCTTGTTGCACCTCTGCCATATCTAGCGGTTGTTTTTCCAATGTTTTCATCACACGTTGATTTTTTTCTCCGGCTGTTTCTATTAAGTTCCATATATTACTTGGAATTCCAGGAACATTACTTTTCTTGAGCTTACGCTGAATACTATACAACTGATTTCGCATTTCCGTCAACTTATCCTTCGCCTCAAGCTCATCTTTACGAAGATTACGAATGCGCTTTTTAAACGCTTCATGTTTTTCTTTTAGCTCTTCAATTTGCACAAAGCCAGCTTCTAACTCATCACGTAGCTTTGTGTGTGGAGATTTCTCTTTCTCGATTTTATCTAGTAGTTCTTCAAATTGCGTGTTTAGTTTTCCGATTGCCTTTTCTAATGTTAAATACTTCTCCATATCACTATCTTCAAAATAATAAGCCTTCTTTAATAGCTCAACATCCGCTTTAGTACCAGCAAATGTGTCTGTAATTTCCTTTAACGTACTCTGATAGGTCGGAACTTTTGTTTCCACAAAATTCCTAGCTATTGCTTCTTTTTCGAGCAGCTGATACATTTCCTTTATCCGTCCATCTATCTCCTCTATGGCACCTTCTGCCTCAGAAAAGTCACCACTTTCCATAGCGCCAACTATATGTAAAAGTCTTTCCTGATATTTGCGTATTTCTTTTTCAAAAGCCAGATGATCCACACGATAACCTTCATTTTTCATTTCCTTTAAACCTGTATATAAATCATCTAACTGACTAGGTAATTCCTGCTTACATGATTTATATAATTGTGGAAAATCATCTAACTCTCCCTCTAGGCTATCCACAGATAGCTTTAATTGATCGACGAGCTGCTTCGCTTCTATATAATTTCCATTCTCGACAAGTTGATGATAATTAGTTAGCTGTGCTTCCAGTTCATCCATTTTTTTATCAAAATAGGCTTCCGCTTTTCCATATTGATATCTGTTTTGCGAAAGCTGTTTACGTAACGCCTTTACTGTAGGTTCAACATGCTCTATTTCTTTTCTACTGGACTCTTCGGATTCAAGCAGTTCTTCTACTTCCATTAAAATCTTCTCTATATCCTTTTCCACGGATTGCAATATCTGATCGACTTTAGCCAGGATTTTTTTAGCTTTCGAGAACCGATATCGATCCGCCGCTTCTTCTGCATCAAATAAATGTTCTTCAATATCAGTAAGCTCTTTTGTTACTATATATTCCCATTGATCCTTCCACGCTTCAAATTTATCTTGTGTTTCCCCTGATAAGTTTAATATTTTTATACGGGAGAGCTCTGAAGCGATGTTTCGACCCATAATGTCCATTTTCCAGGCTTCATAACGATCAACAACATCATATACCCTTTTTCGTAAGATAAGTCCTGTAATAATAAGTGCTATAACTATTAGTATAATGCCTATGATGTATGCCATAAAATGCCTCCCAACTAAATTCCTAAAGAGGATGGACGTTTACAAAAATAAAATAATCGTCGCTAATAATAATCTAATTATAATAATACCATGTTAAACACAATTTTTGCTAAAAAAATACAAATAAATTGGGGTTTCAGCCAATTTTTTATTCTACACGCTATAGGCAAGTCCGTACTCATTTATACATAATAAAAATTAGCAAGTGATTGTATAGTATTGTACGACAATCGTCAGCGTGCCTATTTCACTAGTAAATCGCGACATCATCTGCCATGTGCATCCTCAGCTATTTTTTCACCTGAAACCTCGACTAAAAAGTCCAACCATCGATGAATCGTCTTTACATAATTTGTAACGAATAAATCATGCGAACCATCACCAATAATATGATTTTTCCATTCATTATGCATAATATATGGCGTAATTAGCATGCCTTTTAACTGCATTAATAAATAATTTCGATCATTAATTGATGAATGCTGTTTATCAAGTACACTAAAAAATGCCCTGCTAATAAAATAATTTTCCTTCGCTAAATAGGTCACAGCCATCTCTCTAACGAATACAGAATCTAGCGACAATTCTCTATGTATAAAACAAGAGAATTGATGATTACTTTGTTTATACTGTATAATGATGAAAATTAATTCCTTTAACTGATCCAAAGCATGTAAGTCTTGATAATGCTCTAACGCTTCTTCCATGGTATCAAGATATTTTTCGTAATAGTCCGTAACCGCATATTCCAGCAGCCCTTGCTTTCCTTTAAAATAATAACTAATAAGCGAAACATTAACATTGGCCTTCTCCGCAATATCCCGAACAGAAGTGCCATGAAATCCTTTTTGAAAAAATAATGCGGAAGCTGCTTCTATTACTTTTTGTTTCGAGAGATTAGTCTTCATACGATTCAACTCCTTACATCTCCATTACGACATAGAGATGATTTATCCTGCAATTTTCGCTCGACAATATTTATCATACATGTCGAAATACTAAAGAGAGAGGAAAATCTAAATGTTCCAAACAAGTATATATTCTGGAAATAAACTAAAAGATTATGAGTTATTAATTCGTCAACTGCAAGCATTAAGTGAAGATGAAACGGATGCTATTGCCATACTTTCCAACGCATCAGCCTTATTAAATCAATTTCTTTCCGATACAAATTGGGTTGGTTTTTACTTATGGAAAGAAGATGAGCTTGTGTTAGGTCCGTTCCAAGGATTACCAGCATGTATCCGTATTGGTTATGGAAAAGGTGTTTGTGGAACTGCTGTTAAAGAGCAATCAACCCAACGGGTAGCTGACGTTCATAATTTTTCTGGTCATATCGCATGCGATAGTGCTACCAAATCTGAAATCGTTGTCCCTATCATTATAGATAATAAGGTTTACGGTGTTCTTGATATTGACAGTCCGATGATGGATCGCTTTGATGAAATTGATCAGGAATATTTAGAAAAGTTTGTTCATGCATTACAAACTTATTTACCCTAAGTATACCTAATAATAGATCATAACTGGAAATCGGCTGTGCGGAAAGCCCAGCCGATTTAATTCTTCCATTTATAAGAACTTATCTATCTTTTACACGCTTCACTACACTATTTTTCCCTCTATGCTTCGCTTCATATAGTGCTTTATCTGCACGAATAAAAAGCTCACTTACGGAATCATCGAAATCCTCTGACCAAGAAGAAACGCCACAAGATAGTGTTACAGTTGGATTAGTCCGTTCCTCTACTTGCTCACGAATGCCTGCAGCTATTTGGACCGCATCATCAATTGATAGGTTAGGAGTGTATATGGCTAATTCTTCCCCTCCCCATCTGGAAGGAATAGCATCTTGTTCAGAAAACCTCATTATTACATCAGCCACTTGTTTAAGTACTTCATCTCCAACATGATGACCGTATGTATCATTAATTCGTTTGAAATCGTCAATATCAAATAAAATTAATGAGCCCATTCTAGCTGTTTTCATTTGATTTATGACAACTTTTTCTAAATAATTCCTCGAATATAATTTTGTTAAGTAATCTGTGATAACCGCTTTTTCCAATTCCTCTTTTAAGATAGCATTAGCGAGTGCTAAAGAGCAATGTTGAATCAATGATTGCAATAATTTAAACACTTCAAACGAGAAGAAATAGGACGCTTCATGCATAATCACAACATGACCATATGTATGGATGTCTTGTCGCAACGGAATAATCATAAGCGAATGATAAGGAAATGTTGGAATATATTCAAACTTCCCATAAAATGTTGGATGAACGATATCCTTCAGTAATTTATCCACTAGACTCTGATTTTCTTCTTTTTTAAAGTAGGCAGTGCTCGCAGTTAGAACATCAGCATACGATCCATCAGACCGTTGAAAAATAAAACCTATTTCCGAAGCACGACATACCTCTTTGATTTTTTTTCGAACAAATTCTGTAATATCAGTCAAATTTAAATTGGAATTCAATTGATGTGTAACTTCATTAATTAGTTTTAAATCCGCGATCAGCAAATTTGCATTTTCGAGTAGACTTGCGTTTTCTATTGCTTTTCCAGCTGTTTGAGCAATATGTGTTATAAAATCTACATCGCTTTTCGCGAATACATCACAGCTTTTTGAAATCAATTGGATAACACCATACACACCTTGCCTTCCCGTTAGAGGAACATATAATTTTTCACCTGCACCTCCTTTTCTTTTCTCGATTTGAACCTCCTCAGTCATGAACGCTTTAGATCCAAAACCATTTGTACTATCATCCGTATACGCCATCGACTTTACTGAAAAATTATAATCAACTTCCGTATCATGTGCGAGTAATAAGTGTAGCGAATGGGTTGGATATATTTCACGAATTGCATCAATGACTTCATTTAAGATGGAAGATTTCCGTTTCATGGTAAATATACAAATGGAAAGATCATATAAAAACGGGTAGTTTATTTGTTGTGGATAATATTGATCCAATTGCATTATCAACCTCTGAGATTCTGATTGAACAATCGCAAGTATAGTAGGATCGATTTGAAATGCTTTAAAACACACTAATACCTTGGAAAAATTTCTATCTTTTAGCTTTAAATAAAATACAGAAGATCGATCAATTATGCACTTTCCAAACTGATTATCATTTGATATAGCATTCAATGGTAATTGGTTTAATACGTTTATTTCATTTGAAGGGTCCATCAACTGAATGTGATACGAATTAGTTGAACGTAGATAGTGATATACACCTACCCATTTTAGATGCAATACCTGCTTGATCGCTTTTATCATATTATGTAGACTTTCTTCATAAGAGAGATGGGATAGATTAGAGGTAATTTGAAAGTATGCCTGCTGCAGGTTCCCTTGAATCAAATCTCTGTCTTTCATCATTTATCACCTCTCATTCATTATCATCAATGAGTCCAATGAACTATTTTATAGTTTTATTATATATGAAATAGTTCATTTTTCCTATATGAGGTTGATAAATTTTCCAAATTTTATTTATGGTTGACTATATTCATTAAAAATTATATACTAGTCTTTGTGTAAAATAATTAAGTAGCCTTAGTGAACCAACACTTGTATGCATGTTGTTCCTCTGTAATGAGGTGTATCGCGTAACTCTTAGCTGCTGGAGCGATGATACATGAAAACATCATGGTCAGGTGATTAGGAACACGGCTTTTTGTTTTATGCAAATAAAATAAAAAGGAGGAAATGTCTTATGGCTCGCTATACTGGATCAGTATGGAAAAAATCACGTCGTCTTGGCATTTCATTAACTGGAACTGGTAAGGAATTAGATAAACGCCCTTACGCTCCTGGTCAACATGGACCTAACCAACGCAAGAAAATCTCAGAATTTGGTTTACAACAACAAGAGAAGCAAAAGCTTCGCTTTATGTATGGATTGAACGAACGTCAATTCCGTACGTTGTTTAACAAAGCTGGTAAAATGAAAGGTATTCACGGCGAAAACTTCATGATTTTGCTTGACTCTCGTTTAGATAACCTTGTATATCGTTTAGGTCTTGCTCGTACACGCAGACAAGCACGTCAGCTTGTAAATCATGGTCATATTACTGTGGACGGTGGTCGCGTTGATATTCCATCATACATGGTAAAACCAGGTCAAGTTATCAGCCTACGTGAAAAATCTAAGAATCTTGATATTGTTAAAGAAGCAGTGGAAGTAAATAACTTCATCCCTGAATATTTAACATTTGATGCTGATAAATTAGAGGGTACGTTCACTCGCTATGCAGAGCGCGAAGAACTTCCAGCTGAAATTAACGAAGCGCTTATTGTTGAATTCTACTCTCGTTAATCCTTTTAGATTGCAAAGTAATGCACAAAAAGCCCTTGTAATGTTGTTGTATCAACGTTTAAAGGGTTTTTTATTTTTATCTACTTTGCAAAATGATGCAGGATAATGAACTAAATTAGAGCCTATTTTGGGATCAAATAAATTACTGGCATGGATGAAGGGATGGAAAGAAAAGATCAGTTCACTACATGTGTTGCGGGCTGACTGATGAAATATAGATGTAGTAGTCCATCTATTATTTGATTACACCCTCTAGTGATATGTACCTCCTTGCCATAGTTTTTGAAATCAAAAATGTTATTATAGTTGGTATATAAATTGGGTTGATTTCAAATAAGGTCAGTCTTCCACAAACAAGCCGTATTGTGGGAGTAACTCTTATATTGCGTAGTAGACACATACTGTGCAACAAACAACTTTTTTTGATGAGTTTGTAAAGGAATGTATTAACTAATACGTTAAATATGTTGTTTATAAGAGAAGAAATTGATACTTCATTCTCCGTGTTCCAACAACTAAGTTGAATTTCATTGAAATAGTTTATGGGACTTTCTTGTTGACAATATTTAAAATTTGGCATATCTTATACTTAACTTAATAATCGGCAGATGTTTATTTTTGCCTATTTAAATAATTAGGCCTTTAGCATTCTTTTAATATTTAATATTGACTGGATGAAAAAGTACCCTAATATAAAGGGAAAGAGTAACATAAAGTAATATGACGTATAAAAAGGTAGTTCTTCAAAAAACTTTGTTGAAGTTAGTTGAAGTAAAACCGACAATTTTCAAGACTCAATGATTTTAAATCATCATTGAAGTTTTGAAGTTGTCGGTTTTTTTATTGAGTAAGTATAAATTTATTCAATAATCGTAATGGAGTAAATAAAATGTATAACTTTTTAGAAAGATATATGACCTTTTCTAAAAGTAATTTTTAATGTGTTAACGCCGTTTAGAAGGGAGAATGTTTTGTGTTAGGTTCTTTGAGTTCATCATCATTGTTATCATTATTTTTTATTATGCTTGTTATTTCTGGACTTAGTGGCCTTTTGTTTTTACACCCACGGATACCATTAAGTTTTGTTCGTATTCATATCGGTATCGTGGCTTTACCATCTTTAGTTTCCTTATTGGCTCTCACTAATAACAGTGGGAATAGAGGCGATGGTTTTTGGTACCTAGATTCCTTAGCTTGGTTAATGGTTTTCTTTGTTCTTACAATTGGATTGATCATTCAGCGTTTTTCTGTACGTTATTTAATGGGAGATCGTTCTTATCGAAAGTATTTTACGCTTTTTACTTTCACTACAGGTGCTGCTTCAATTACATGTTTAAGTGCTGATCTCCGTTTGATGGTCATATCTTGGGGAGCGACTCTCGTCGGTTTAACCTTACTTATAAGGTTAAACCGTGCATGGAAAGTAGCAAGTGAAGCAGCCAAGGTTTCTGGTCGATTATTTATATTAAGTTGGTTTTCATTATTATTCGCGATAATTTGGCTTTTTCAAGTCACAGGTCAATGGCAGTTATCATTAATTCTAACAAATGAAAGTTTAGCTCAACTTGGAGCATGGGAGAGAACAGGGGTTAATTTATTGATTGTATTAGCAGTGATAATTCCTGCGGCCCAATGGCCTTTCCAAAGGTGGTTGATTGAGTCTGTTGTTGCTCCAACTCCTGTTTCAGCGATTATGCACGCAGGTTTAGTAAATGCAGGTGGGATTATGCTAGCTCGATTTTCTCCTCTTTTTAATGGTGATATAGCTTCGATTATTTTACTTATTCTTGCAAGTTTTTCTGTATTGATTGGATATGGAATTAGTTTAGTACAGGTTGACTATAAACGTCAGTTAGTAGGCTCTACGATCGGGCAAATGGGGTTTATGTTCATTCAATGTGCGTTAGGTGCGTATGTAGCAGCCATTATTCATCTTATCTTACATGGTTTGTTCAAAGCTACGCTGTTTTTACAGGCTGGTTCGGCAGTACGTCGTTTCGAAGTATCGACTCCCGTTAATGAAAGGTCATCCTATTTATGGATCATGGCAGGTCGGACATTAGCCTTAGTTATAGGGATTGCTTATTGGCTCATGGCTCCTTTAGAGGGGTATCAATTGATTAGTGCGTTAATCTTAGGGTGGTCATTGTCCGTTTCTTGGACACAGCTCGTAGCTTTTGGAAAGGGGAGAATTGGTCGAATTGTTGGCTTATCATTTTTAGGAGGAGCAGCCATTGTTTATTTTATCATTCATAATCTCTTCTATGAGTGGTTACGCACAACCGTTTTCCAAAGTGTTCAACCTCCAATGTCAGTTGTCATCATTGTCGTATGTCTCTTATTATTTGGTATTGCGATGGGTACATGGGTTGCTCGTAATCGTTCTTCTGTTTCCTTCGCAATACTTTATCTTTGGTTAGTACGATTAGGTGAAGCAAAACCAAAGTTAGTAGAAAGTCATCCAAACTACCTTAAACAATATTTATCTCAAGGAGGTAATCGGTGATGAACGGAACATCTGTATTAACGAAAGAAAATGTAAAAAAGCAAGATACAAATATTAATCATCAAGAAAGTAATATTAACGTTTTAATAGAATCTGCTAGTCAAGTAATTGCACCACTTTGGCCAATTTCTGCATTTGCAGCACGTAATCCGTGGGCGGGACTTGAAAAGCAATCTTTTGAACAGGCTGCAGGTTGGTTAAATAAAACTCGTGATATTGATATCTACCCTAGTGCTTCTATGATCCTTTCGGCAAAGAGTAAAGGTGAAATTGATGAAGATTTTGTGAAAATGGGTCTACAGCATTGGCTTGATTCCCATTCCTATAATATCCCACGGAACGTGGCAGAGCGATTTTGTCATGCTGCACTAAAATTAGATCCATTACCTTCTAACCTTTTATCATCACTTAAACTGGAGAAATTGTCAGATGAATTTAGTGGACTGAATACGGATCGTATCGATAATTTTTTAATCCAACCAATAAGTTCGAATATAGCGAATGAAGATGGTGAAAGGTTAGTCAATATTCTCGATCATCATGTCATCAAGTGGTGTAAATTATACCTTGATGACTCACAGGCAGGTTGGACAATGCCAAACCGTGATGAAGGTTTCTATCGTGCGTGGCAGCGTCTTATTCAATATGATCCGGCACTTAATAAAATTCAACGTAAAAGTTTAAAAGGTTGGCCAAAAGAGGCACATATGGCTTTAAAAAAAGCGTTATTCGCGCTAGAAATCCCTAATTCAGAAATACAGACTTATCTTGAAGGTCATTTGCTCTCCTTACCTGGGTGGGCAGGAATGATGCTCTGGCGCTCCCGACAATCAAGCCATGAACATTCACTCCTAACAGAATATTTAGCAGTTCGAATTTCCATGGAGTGGGCTCTATTAAAGCCTTATCTACAGTTGACCAATCAACGACCTGAGAAAAAAGTTTCGATTGCTCCCCTTATAGCAGCGTGGATCCATTGGGGGGACCTTACAATCAAGGAATGGTCACAGATGTCTGCCGCTGAACAAAACGAATATTTATCATTTGCCTACAGCTTTGATGAGAAGCTTCGCAGGAAACTTTGGTTAGAAGCTTGGGAACAAACACACACAGATCGATTAAGTCAGCAGATTATCTCTAAACAACGGAAGATCATCGACAAAAAATCTGCACTAGCTCAATTTGCATTCTGCATTGATGTACGATCAGAACCTTTTCGTCGTCAACTTGAAAAAGAAGGTCCGTTTGAAACGATTGGAATTGCTGGTTTCTTTGGATTACCGATAGCAACTAGTGAACTTGGTAGCGATCATAGCCATTCTTCCTTGCCGGTTATACTAAAGCCTCAACATAAAATAAAAGAGACTGCTGATGAAAATGAACTCAAATTATATCAACAACGTAAGCAGGCAGTTACTTCCTTAAGCTATACATTTAAAACGATGAAACAGAATGTACTTGCTAGCTTACTTTTACCTGAGCTAAGTGGACCTTGGCTTAGTCTCCAAATGGTATCACGTAGCTTTGTACCAAGAAGAGCAGATCGTTTTATTCGTAACCTTCGTGAGACTTGGTTACGCAAACCTAATACAACGCTCTCGCTTAATCATGTTCATCATCTAGAAGCGGAAATGCCTGTTGGTTTTTCTGACGAAGAAAAAGTGAATTATGCCCGTCAAGCTTTGAAAATGATGGGGTTAACAAAGAATTTCTCACCATTAATCGTAATATGCGGACATAGTAGTAAAAGTACCAACAATCCTTATGCTGCAGCTCTTGAATGTGGTGCGTGCGGTGGAGCGGCAGGTGGATTCAACGCTAGGACCTTAGCCACTTTATGCAACCTTCCAGAGGTAAGAAAGGAACTTTCTTCTGAAGGAATTGAAATTCCTGAGGACACCGTTTTCGTAGCCGCTGAGCATAAAACAACAGTGGATGAATTACATTGGATTTATGTTCCTGAACTTTCCGAAGCTGCACAGGAAGCATTTGACCGTATCGAAGCTATAATGCCGAAAGTGAGCCGTAATGCAAATGCAGAACGTCTAGCCCAATTACCGAATTTTAAAAAGGAACTTAAAAATCCTAAGGCTGAGGCACACCGATTTGCGGAAGATTGGAGTGAGATACGTCCGGAATGGGGATTAGCTCGTAATGCTGCTTTTATTATCGGCCAACGTGAACTAACTCAGGATTGTGACTTGGAAGGTAGAGCCTTCCTTCATAATTATGATTGGAATCAGGATGAAAGTGGTGATCTCCTAGCTAACATCATTGCAGGACCAGGAACGGTGAGCCAATGGATTAATCTTCAATATTACGCTTCAACGGTCGCACCTCACTATTATGGTAGTGGAAATAAAGCAACTCAAACCGTTACAGCAGGTCTTGGTGTTATGCAGGGGAATGCAAGTGACTTGTTAGCTGGACTACCTTGGCAATCAGTCATGCAATCAGATCACGAGGTTTATCATTCTCCTCTTCGTTTGCTGATTGTCATCCAAGCCCCTAGCGGATATGTAAAACGGCTATTAAATAATGATTCAGTATTTCGAGAAAAAGTTCAAAATGGATGGGTTCGACTTGCTAGTGTCGATCCAGATGGACGCTGGGTAAATTGGTAACTACTATCAACTAGTTGCTACTTAAATAACAATTTATAAACATAAAGAAGGAGTGTACTATATGAATTTAGATAAAAATAAAAAAGCACTATTTTTAACGGACATGGAAAACGGGTTGGAGCCTATTTTACAAGAAGTAACAAATATTCGAGCAGAAAACATGCTAACTATACAAAGCTATGGCTCCGTAATCTTACATCCTTATGGAGATATAATGAGGTCTATTATCATTGCGATTTATCAGGAAAATGTTGAGGAAATTTTTGTAGTAGGAACAAAAGATAAGAGGACTTCCACAGTTAATGTATCAACTCAACTTGAATCAACGAAAAACAAAATACAAACATTAGATTATCTTTTTCAAAATAGTAAGCCTGAATTTTCAGGTGGTACGGTCGATGAATGGCTAAATGGAAAAGAAAATGGTAGTGACAATATCGAAAAAAGTGTTGATATCATTCGTCATCATCCATTAGTTCCGTCACATTTTAAAGTTCGAGGTTTAATAATAAATAATTATGATGGAAAATTCTCAATTGTGGAGGTTCCTACTAATAAAACAGTGTCAAACCTAACCTGATCATCACTTGTCATTTCCTTAAGAATTAGAAGCTAGGAGCAATAAATCATTTAGCTCTATACTAGTTTTCATATTTACTGAAAGGAGAAATTAATGGACTCTAATTTAACTGATTTTGTAATTGCAACAAAAGAAGAAATAAAGTATGTTTGATTGTGCAAATATGGAATGTATTAAAAAGATAATTAGAAAAGCAATTGATTTTATAATTTAAAATCTTATGAGGAAGTTGAGAAAACCTATTTAGGTAGCATCAATTTTTTGCATATACACTCTATTATGGACGAAAACATATTATCTAAAATTATTGAAGTCTCAATAAACAGTGAAATTGAATTAAATATTGAAGGTGTATATGAAGGTTATGTTATGAGGGATTATTAATGGATGGCTAAAATAATCAATTTTGTCAATATAGCATGCATCTTAGACTTTCGAATTCAGGATTGACGACTGGCGCTTTGCTTTATTTTATAAGGATGAAAAGCGACATAAAGACTTAAAAGCATATGGAATAAACCAATTTTTTGGTTTGATAGGAGATGTAGTATATATGAAAATATCTAAGGGTTCTTATGAATCTGAGATAAGTAAGGCAATTACTCAATGGGAAAAGGATTTTCTTGGGCGGGGGTCTGTATCAGTTAAGACAGATATATTAAGAGATATGATTATTGTAATTCTAAAAGGTATTTTAACACCAGCTGAATATAGCGTTTGTGAAACAAAAGAGGGAATGTTAACTATAAAGAAAACTCGTTCGGAATTAGTTGAATCAGGTATAGAAGATCTTAAGGATATTATATTAACTATTACGGGAGAAGAAGTGAAAAGTTTCCATACTGATATAAGCTCTCGTACAGGTGAACGAGTGATGGTATTTAAATTATTTAATGATCTTGAGAAAAATTTTAATGTAAAGAAATAAAGGAATGTAACCTTGTAAATAATAATTTTTTAGTAAACAATACTATATTATAATGTCTTCGATAACCTATTCGAGCAGGCTGAGACATATTAGTTATTCTAATTTTATACTAAAATAATATATAAACGATTTTTTTGGACAGTATAGAGATTATTGTAACAATGCATAAATAACGATATAGAAATAAGCGGATGTGTTTATCAACTTTCGCTTATTTTTGTTTTATTGTTATTGCACAGTACAACGTGCAAAGATTAGGTAGTGCAATTGGGTGCTATCCACAATAAATAGTAATATTAATGAGTCTAAAATTTGCAAGCTCTAATTCACTTCTGCATATTTTGGCTCTCTTTTTTATTCAAAAAATATACTGCCATATATAGCATTCATTAAATGCCAAATACAGATAGTGGTGGTAACTTCAAGACTATGAGGGACAATACTTGCCCATTCTTATGGAGAGCAAAATACATAGCATGGTTTACAAAATTTATTATATCGTTATTAATATTAACACCGATTGCGTATAAGCACATAGAATAATTTTCATCATCATTTTGGGGTAATAAGCGGGGCAGCCTGTGTCATGCGAAAAACTAGTAAACGCATCATCTGGTATTGTTCAACCATATCATGCACGGTGAAGCAATATCATCCTTATCCAATTTTATTTCTAAATCTAAAGGCAAAACCATTTTAATTCTATCAAAGGGGATCCTTTTTGTTTATATTAAATTTTGAAATTAATCATAAAAAAATATTGGGACTCCACATTAAGATGTCGTCCCACGAATTTTTATTTTACTCGGGTTTTGTTCCAGCCCCTTTTAAACGTGATGTATTCACGTGAAATTATTAGAAAATAAATTGTACGGTGACCCTATTTAACAATCGGCATTGATAATGAATTAATTCATAACCATAGATTGAGAATAACTTACTCACTTATTTACCAATCCTTCTAAATGTCCCAAACCTTTATATAATTAACTTCACCTATTCCTTTTCGTTATACCTCTGAAGTGCTTCTATTTCTCTTTTTAAACGTTCTTCCATCAGCATATTTTCTTCTTTTAGAGAGTTAGACAAAGATGTTAACTGATCCTTAAGCCAATCCATAATTCTAATTTCTAAGCTTTCCATACTCTCATTTAACTTACTTTCACGTATATCATCCTCCAAAGATGTAACCTCTATTTCCTTCAACTTATTTTTCAGATCCATCCTCTGTTTTTTTAAATTCTGTTTAAGTTCATCTTTTTGTGCTTTCATCAGATTTATTAAATCTGCTTTATATTGTTGAATAGCTTCTCCATATAGTTGCTTTGACTGATTACTATACTGAAACTTACTTTCTTCTTTTGCCCCCATCGAATCTTGTTCCGTATGATCCATGAGCAATCCATCCTCCTAAAGTTTGATATATCATTACCATATGTAACTATATAGTGATGTGACACCTAAGCATTCTATATTTTCTGAACAAGTGTCTATACAGTGAATACTCCCCCTGAATACATTGTACATAACGATTAATGTCTATTAAGGGAGAGAAAATCATGAAAAACTCGCTCGATTTTTGTAATGAGTGCTGTAAACATTTTAAACATTGTGACTGCAAAAGAGAGTCTCCATGTAAAAGACAATTCTGTAAAAAATGTTTTCATAAGCTAGAATGTCAATGTCATAAAGATATGAAGCAACAGCAAGAGCAAGGATTTGGCGATCAAGACCAAGAACAAAGTCAAGGTGATGAGCAGCAACAGCAAGAGCAAGGATTTGGCGATCAGGACCAAGAACAAAGTCAAGGTGACGAGCAGCAACAGCAAGAGCAAGGATTTGGCGATCAGGACCAAGAACAAAGTCAAGGTGACGAGCAGCAACAGCAAGAGCAAGGATTTGGCGATCAGGACCAAGGACAAAGTCAAGGTGATGAGCAGCAACAGCAAGAGCAAGGATTTGGCGATCAAGACCAAGAACAAAGTCAAGGTGACGAGCAGCAACAGCAAGAGCAAGGATTTGGCGATCAGGACCAAGGACAAAGTCAAGGTGATGAGCAGCAACAGCAAGAGCAAGGATTTGGCGATCAGGACCAAGGACAAAGTCAAGGTGACGAGCAGCAACAGCAAGGACAGGGGTTTGGTGATCAGGATCAAGAACAGAGCCAAGGCAATCAAGAACTACAGCAAGGACAAGGACATGGTGGTCAAATCCAAAATCAGGGTGATCAAGATCAAGGGCCGCAAATTCAAAATCAGGAGCATGGTGACCAAAGAAATGGAGATCAAATTAATGAAGGACATACAAATATATCTCCGTTGGAAAATGATCAAACCATATCAACTCCTGTTGATGTGGACGGAGTAACTGTAAATGTAAAATGTGGTGATTGTGTTCCCTTTCCATTTTTCCCACCACACGATGATCGTAAAGATAAGTGTAAATGCAAACGATGCAAAAACAGGAAATGTTCACCTGATTGTGACAATTGCACCATATGTTCATGTAATTTACTAGAAATGTTACAATCTTTTCAGATCACAACTACGGATACTGATGCTAAGCAAGTAGATCTATACATCTCATCCATAACATCACTAAGCAACCCTATTGAAAATCAGACTATCACCGATATTATTGACTGCTGTATCGTTAAACTTAAACCTGCCTCACAACCTGAAGTAATTCCCAGCACAACTGTGCAACTGTGCGATATTGCTGGAATAAGAGCGGAAAACTCTACAGAAAGCCCAAATGCTTTAGATTTTATAATAGATGTTGCTCGTGAAATGAACAAACATGGTGATGACCATCAGAAAGACTGTAATTGTCCTCGTTGCGCAAAAGCAATGGGTGATGAGCTTGCATGTGCTGCGCGATTTGGAATACTTGTCAACATATCAATAACTGGCTTAACTACTCCACTATCTTTATATGTACTAAACGTAAAAGACTGTTTTGTTTTTCTTGTCGATGATCTAATGAATCCCTCAGAGATTTTTGCTTTTTCCCTATGTTCTGTAGTTGGGTTTACTGTAGAGTCACAAACCATCTAAAGAAGGCAAATTGTACCTCCTAACTATATAGGCTGGAAAAAAGCATATAGATAAATCCATGTAGGATTTGAAATTCCACATGGATTTATCGTTTTTCATTACGTTATTTTTTTCTAAAATGGTCCCCAATCAATCCATACACCAATTGTCAACGTCAGAATGGCAATGACTAACCAAATTAAAAATAGTGGTAAAACCCTCCTTCCCCACTTCGTCCATGGCACATTTGCTACAGCGAGACTTGCCATTAATATGCCGGATGTTGGAAAAATAAGATTCGTCAACAAAATACCCTAAGCTGGTTGCTACAAAAATGAGCAGGTACTTATGTCTGCTTGTAAATACAGCATGAAGCTGCCTCCCTCTACTATCCTTATCCACGCCAATGATACTATTTGATGTATCTTCTACACCCTTTTAGCATATCTCCATATATACCAAATGGTAGCAGCCAAGGGAAGCCGGACACACAAAATAGCTGCCGAAAAGAATTTCTCGACAGCTATTCAAACTAATCATTAATTTACAATACTTATTGCTTCTATTATTTTTTAAAACGTAATAAGAAAGTACTTTTTCTTTCCTCTGCGTATAACAGTAAATGTATCTTCAATACGATCATCCACTTGCAAGTCGTATTGCACGTCCTGCTGACGTTCCCCGTTGAGATAAATAGCACCATTCGCTATATCCTCACGTGCTTGTCGCTTTGATGGAGAGATTTTAGCAGCAACCAGTAGATCAACTAAATTCATATCTTTCGATTCTGCTTTATACGTTGGTACATCTTTAAATCCCTGTTTAATATCACTTGCTGTAAGTTGTTTTATATCTCCACTAAATAAAGATGCTGATATTTTTTGTGCTTGTTCTAATGCTTCTTTACTATGAACAATCAGCGTCATTTCCTCAGCTAACCGCTTATGAGCTACGCGCTTTTCTGGTTGCGCATTAATTTCGTCTTCCAGACTTGCAATTTCTTCTTCAGAAATAAATGTAAAATAGCGGAGAAACTTGATAACATCACGATCATCTGTATTTAACCAAAATTGATAAAATTCATATGGAGATGTTTTTTCTGGGTCAAGCCAGATTGCTCCTCCAGCTGTTTTACCAAATTTAGTACCATCCGCTTTCGTAATTAATGGAACAGTTAGTCCAAAAACATTTATTTCGTCATTTTCATTTTCTCTTGAACGACGAATTAGTTCCATTCCTGCGGTAATATTTCCCCATTGGTCACTTCCACCAATTTGTAACGTACATCCTTCTTCTTCATTTAATTTCATGTAATCCAGGGATTGCAGAATCATATAACTAAATTCTGTATACGAGATACCCTGTTCAATACGCGCAGATACCGATTCTTTTGCAAGCATGTAATTGATGCCAAAATGTTTACCAGCATCCCTTAAAAAGTCAATAACAGTCATACTTGCTAACCAATCATGATTATTTCTTGCAACTACTGGATTTTCTCCTTTGTCAAAATCAAGAATACGAGCAATTTGCTGTTTAATTTTTTCACTGTACCCTTTCACTACGTCGCTTTCATTTAGGGAACGCTCTGTATTACGTCCACTTGGATCTCCGATCATTCCCGTACCACCACCGATGAGAGCAATTGGACGATGTCCAGCCTTTTGGAATCTCTTTAGCATTGTAATTGGCACCAAGTGTCCAATATGCAAGCTATCACCAGTAGGATCGAACCCACAATATAATGTAACCTCATTTTCAGCTAGATGCTTTTGTAAACCATCTCTATCCGTTACTTGGTTAATAAGTCCTCTTGTTTCTAGATCCTGTAAAATATTCAATTCCTTCACACTCCATCATTTTTGTTTCTTTCTAGCTCAATATGCTTGTACTGCTTACTCCAATGAAAAAAATAAAAAAACTCCTCCCTCAAAAAGGGACGAGTTATATTCACACGCGGTACCACCCTTGTTGCAATTGCTTGCCACTTGGGATTGATAACGGTGTCGCCACCGTTTCTTTATTACACCATAAAGAAAATGCTCCAGAATGTAATTCATTTTACAAATATTCCTGACTTTCACCAACCGCCAGTTCTCTAAATAGGGATTTGTAAAACTACTTCGTTCTTTCTCAGCATCGTTTATCCTATTACTATATATTCATATCATATTCATTTCATAAAAGCAATAATAAATCAAAATTTAATATACCCTAAATAGTGAATATGCTATAATGAATAAGGAATTTAGGAGGTTTTGCCATGAATTTTAAAGAACGGCTTCATACATATTTTGAAAAAGCCAAATCTATTTGGAAAACGGGAAAAATCCAGACTACTTCACGTATTTCATATAGTGTCGTTTGGAATGTTATCCTATTTTTTCTTGTTATCGGCCTAATTGGTATGTTTTTTGCCGGTGGAGTGGGAGCAGGATATTTTGCTTCGCTAGTGAAGGATGAACCTGTCAGATCCTATGAAGTAATGAAACAGGATATATACAACTACGAAGAAACGTCCAAGCTGTACTTTGCAGGAGATAAATATTTTGGAGATGTCCGATCGGATCTTTATCGTGAAGAAACAACATTGGAGAACATCTCCCCTACTTTACTTGATGCTGTTATCGCTACAGAAGATGAATACTTTAAAGAGCATAAAGGAGTTGTCCCCAAAGCAATTTTACGTGCAGTATTACAAGAGGCACTTAATTCTAATGTAAAAACTGGTGGAAGTACGCTGACACAGCAGCTCATTAAAAATCAAATTTTAACAAATGAAGTATCGTTTGAACGTAAAGCAAAAGAAATCTTACTTGCACTCCGGCTAGAACGATTCTTTGAAAAGGATGAAATTTTAGAAGCATACTTAAATATTGTGCCATATGGTCGAGATGCATCCGGAAATAATATTGCAGGAGTTCAAACAGCTGCACAAGGTGTTTTTGGCGTAGACGCTAAGGATGTAAATCTAGCCCAAGCAGCTTATTTAGCAGGACTTCCACAAAGCCCCTCTGCCTATACTCCATTCACTAGCGATGGGAATTTAAAAGAGGGGAAAAGTTTAGAACGAGGCATCAATCGAATGAAGTCCGTACTTAACCGGATGTACGAATCAGAATATATTACAAAAAAAGCATATGAAGAGGCAATGGCTTATGATATAACTAAAGATTTCACAGGTAAATCAAAGTCACCAATTGAAAAATACCCGTACTTAACCTTTGAAGTTGAAAAAAGAGCCAAGGAAATTCTTACTACTCAACTTGCTAAACAAGATGGTTATACGGAAGAAGATCTTGCAAAAGATGATGATCTCGAAAAAGAATATCAATCGATCGCTTCAAGAAATCTACGCGTGAACGGCTATCATATCCATACAACAATTAATAAAGAGATTTATGAAGAGTGGCAGGATATCGTAAAAAATTATCAGTACTATGGACCTGATCGTACATTTACGAAAACCGTTGATGGAGAAACTGTAGAGGTTACGGAAAAAGTACAAACTGGTGGCATGTTAATCGAAAATAGTTCTGGTAAAATTATTAGTTTTGTTGGTGGTCGTGAATTTGGCCAAGATAGTCAATACAATTATGCAACGTTGGCTACCCGTTCACCAGGAAGTACGATAAAACCAATACTTGACTATGCACCAGCAATGGAAGAAGGTAAAATCCAGCCTGGTAGCGTATTAGCAGATATAAGAAAACCATTACCAGGTTGGCCAGCTGGCAAGCCAGGAAACTATGGAGGGGGCTTTCATGGAATTGTTTCAGCAAGAACTGCATTGGCTCAGTCCTACAACATTCCTGCGGCGGAAGTCTATTCCAAAATACTGCATTTAAATCCCGCAAAAAAATATTTAGAAAAAATGGGGATTACCACACTGAAAGAAATAGATTATACAGGTCCTGCCGCGTCAATAGGGACGATGGATGTATCGGTTGAAGAGAATGTTAATGCGTTCGCAACCTTAGGAAACAATGGCAAGTTCGCAGATGCTTACATGATAGAAAAAATCACGACAAATGATGGTGAGGTTGTCTATGAGCATAAGTCAAAACCAGTAGATGTATTTACACCACAGACCAATTATTTAACCCTCGATATGATGCGTGATGTCATATCGAGTGGAACCGCTCGCTTTCTTAATGGCCAACTAAACTATGGTGGCGTGGATTGGGCAGGAAAAACCGGGACCTCACAGGATTACAAAGACGCATGGTTTGTTGCAACAAATCCAAATGTAACCTTTGGAACATGGATCGGATATAAAACGCCGCATTCCATTTATAATTCGAGTATGTCTCTAAGCTACAGCCAACGAAATATGAAGTTATGGGCGCAATTAATGAATAAAGCAACAGCCATTGATCCAGAGCTACTAGCACCGACAAATAGCTTTAAACGTCCAGGTGGAATCGTCCAGCGAAGCTATTGCGCCATATCTGGAATGCTGCCATCGGAGCTATGTGAAAAAGCTGGTTTAGTAAGGTCGGATCTATTTAATGCCAAATTCGTTCCTACAAAGAAAGATGATAGCTTAATTACTGGAAGTATTGTTATGGTAGACGGTAAAGCAGTAGTTGCCGGCCCAAATACTCCAAGTGAGTTTACTAAAGGTGATGGTCTAGCATTTAATCCAGAATTCTTAAAACGGAATGGTTATGATAAATTAGCAGATATTAGCCAGCTATTTCCTAACATTGCTACAGAGAAATGGGAAAAAATTAGTGCTCCTAATAAAGACGCTGGTGACATGCTAAAGGATGATGGAAAGGCACCAAGCGCACCAACATCTCTTAAAAAATCAGGAAAGAAACTAACTTGGAAGAAGTCAGGAAGCAAGGATGTTGTTGGCTACCGAATTTATCGGGCAACTGGACCAGGTAACAAATTCACATTAGTAGGCAGCACAACCTCAACTAATTTTAACATAGGCACTGGTGATGCTAGGTACCATGTCAAAGCAGTAGATTATTTCGGTCTTGAATCAGGTGCATCGAAAGAATTACTCGTTGGCGATACAGGAGAAAAAGAACCAGAAACACCAGATAAAGGTAAAGAAAAAGATACTGTTAAAGATAAGGACAAGAATAAAGAAGAAGACGAGAAACCAGTTGATGATAAGGATACGGATAAAAAAGATCCTGATTCGAACAAAAAAGATAATGACGAGGATACCGTCCCTAGGGATGAAGATAAAGAAGAAACTCCAACTGACAATAGTATACCTGAAGCAACTATGAATTAGACGTCAGTATTTGTCAGGAACTTGGCTAAAGTCCCCCATTACTTTTCTTTAAAGCTTGCAAAGCGAAATGCTTTGCAAGCTTTTTTATTGGTTTAGACCTTCCCTTGCTTATAGGTGTTTTCTTCACTTCATGGTAGGATAAAGTTGGAATCAGCTCAAGGAAAATTATATGGGATCAACTTACAATATTTACATTATCTGATTCATTTACAGGAAACCCACAAGCGCCCGATTAGAAACGTAGCGACTGGAGTGAGCCAACGGAGTTAAAGGAATCACGGTGAGCTTGCGAGCCGATGATGACTTAGTTTAGGGGGCGATTCATGAAGTCACCTAGTTTCTGGGCGCTGGAGCTGGAAGCTGCTCAACAAGCGCCTATTTATCCACATGGGCTAATTTTATAACTCCTTATCTTTTAAAAAAACCTGAGCAAAATTCGCTCAGTCCTTATCACTAAATGCTCCGATTTACGCTTCCTCTAGTAGCTATTATGGAATAATAGCTACTGCTTGACCACCACTCCGGCTGCCCACTTCCCTTT
>NZ_CANMAB010000009.1:0-67511 GCF_947495635.1 uncultured Virgibacillus sp.
TGGTCAAGCAAGCAGTAGCTATTATTCCATAATAGCTACTAGAGAAAGCGTAAATCTGAGCATTTAGTGATAAGGACTGAGCGAATTTTGCCCGGTTTTTCTTAGTCTATATTAAAACTGTTTTCGTTTTTTTAATCTTTTAATTTTTATTTTTATTTTCCTTTAATCCGTTCTCGCTTGATTTTCAGCCTCATTATTTGGCTTTTTACGTTTGACGTGTTTGTCTACGATATGCTTCCAGTTATTTTTCACGTTCCATCTATCCATTCATTGTGGTTCTACTATCAATTGCATCCGTTAACTGTAAGATAAAATTTTCTATTTACTCATTAAATAATATTGTAAATCAATTACCTTTTGTGTATTATGTATATAAAGTATATATACAATATATCTAAAAAGAGGTATTTGCATGCAAATTATAATTTCAAATAATGTAAAAGGACCTATTTATGAGCAGATTTATACGCAAATAAAGAAGCATATTTTGACCAATGAATTGCAAGCCGGGCAGTCTTTACCTTCCATGCGTCAATTAGCTAAGGAATTAGACATAAGTGTCATTACAACTAAACGAGCATACGAAGAACTAGAAAAAAATGGTTTTATCTTTTCGATAGTTGGAAAAGGCTCCTTCGTATCTGAGCAAAATAATGAGATGATTCGAGAACGAAAAATGAAAGTGATAGAAGAGCAATTAATGGACGCCATTCAAAATAGTAAAGAAATAGGTCTAGAGTTAACAGAATTAGAAGAACTGCTTAGAATGCTCTTTAAGGAGGAAGCGTAATGGAAAGTGTAATTGAGCTAAATCAGGTAAATAAGTCGTTTAACGGATTTCAACTAAAAGACTTATCTATATCGGTTAAGAAAGGCTTTATTACTGGTTTTATAGGTGGTAATGGGGTTGGTAAATCCACGACAATCAAGTTGATTATGAATTTATTACAACCCGATAGTGGAACTGTTTCCCTTTTCGGCTTGAATTACAAAACACATGAAAAGGAAATAAAACAACGAATCGGCTTTGTGTTCGATGGTAATATCTTTTATGAAAATAGTACATTGGTCGACATGAAGCAAATGATTAGCCCCGCTTATAATAATTGGGATGATTCCATTTTTGATCAGTATGTAGATATGTTTGAGCTGCCACTAAAGAAAAAAATAAAAACATTTTCAAAAGGGATGATGATGAAGGCTTCTTTAACCTTTGCATTATCACACCATGCTGAGCTAATTATTATGGATGAACCAACATCTGGTTTAGATCCAATTTTTCGCCGAGAGCTGCTGGATATTCTTCATAATCTGATGCAGGATGGTGAAAAGACGATATTCTTTTCAACACATATTACGACAGATTTGGATCGGATAGCGGATTATATCACCTTTATTCATAATGGACAGCATCAATTTACAAAAGCGTATTACAAAATCGAAGAAAACTATGCAATTGTGAAAGGTGAGACAAACCTATTAGATCGGGATACAGAACAGGAATTTCTAGGGATTCGCAAGACAAATTATGGCTTTGAGGCATTGACGTCGAATAGACAACGTACAGAAAATATTTTTGGCGATACGGTTGTTATCGAAAAGCCGACACTTGAAGATATTATGCTATATACAAAGAAGGGAAAAGAAAGTTATGCTAAATCTTATTCGTAAAGATATTTTATTACAGAAAAATGAATTCTTAATTCTATTACCTGCCTTATTTATCTATTTATTTTTTGGTACCTCTATTACCTCTATTACATGGATAAGTATTGTATTTTGTATTGGAATTATTATGGTTGTTTTTTCAAAGGACGAAAAATCGTCAATAAATTTACTGTTGAACGCTTTGCCGTATACACGAAATGAAATAGTTAGTTCGAAATATATTGGTGCCATTATATGGATGGCTTTCGTTCTCCTAACTATTTCTGTTGGAAATTGGATTATGCATAGCGAAATGGTGCAATGGAAGCAATTGCTTTTGATTACAAGTATTGTCGTCATCTTTATTTCATTTGCTTTTCCTTTCTGTTATCTTTTTAAAAGTCGTTATTTAATGAATGCGTCCATTGTTTTGTTTTGTCTTTATCTTGTTATCGTTAATACATTTATCGTAGATTTGAATGATCGAATTAGAAATATCGTGCATACAATCTTGTCATTAGAAAATACGCAGCTGTATTTATTCGTGACCTTATCAGTCGTTCTGCTTTACGTTATCTCATGGATACTTTCTATTCGTATTTATAGAAGAAAAGTATTTTAATGGTGTTGAAAAAGGGGTGTTTAACTTGTTTTCAACAGAACTTTAATCTTCCATACTGTAAGTCAGTTAACGGTGATAATGGAGTAACAAAAGAGTAGTATGTCATTTCAGGTTTTTAATACCCTACGAACAGTGCAAAAAAGGAGTGAATTCAATTTGGGCTCACTCCTTTTTCTAATCAATAGATTTCCATTTCCCTGTTTTATCCCGCATATAACTGACAGTAAGACCCTCACTGATTGAAAGCTTACTTTATTTACTCATAATGAAAACTTGACAAATAGCTTATGATGCATTAGGATAAGAAAAAAATAATGTTAGTTGTTAATAACTATCACGAGAGGAGTAGTTGTTAGTTGAATGAAAAAACTAAAAGTACCGCAGATAGAATCCTATCAGCGACAATCCAATTAATGTCTGAAAAAGGGTATAAAGCCGTAACGATTAAAGAAATTGCAGCAAATGCGGGTATGAGTGAAATGACTGTTTTTCGAACCTTTGGAACAAAAAAAGCAATATTAGAAGCCATAATCGATAACTACCTATACACAGGGCCTATAGAACAACAGATCCAAAAAAATATCACATTTAATTTAGAAGAGGATCTACTAATGATAAGTATGTTGTATCATGAACTATTGGCAAAAAATAGACAAATTTTCTTAATTTCCATTATGGAACGTAAAACAATGCCCGATATTCATGTGAATGTCCACAAGAATGCAGCTAAATTTCTAAAAGTAGTTATCGACTACTTAAAAGTGATGCAGGAAAAGGGCAAGGTAGTTGATGGAGACCCAGAAATTCAAGCGTTAACATTAATGCAATTTAACTATGGGAAGTTTGTTGCTGAAACACTACTGGAGGGCTCGTCCTCTACATTACCACAGGAGGATTATCTTCGAGAGGCGATAACTATAATTGCTAAGGGATTAAAGCCTTAATTTTTTTTACGATTCATTGTTAGTTATCACTATCTAACATTGAAGTGTTTTCGTTTCTCTCCCTCATTACTTAAACTTAATGTTAGTTGCTAATAACTAACTAACAATGTTTAACATAAATTAAATATATATAAGGAGTGTGTTGAATGAAAAGAATGGAAGATAAAGTTATTTCGGAGATTAGTGGGCAGCGCCGTTCATATCCTACTGTCACGCTCATCGTTGTTCTTGCTGGAGTGCTTGTCATAGCAATGTCAATTGCTGGAACAGCAGTAGCAGTTCCACAAATAGGTGTTGATTTGAGCGTATCCGGTGCCCCTTTGCACTGGGTGGTTGCAGCTTACAATCTAACATTTGCTGCTTTTACGCTAGTATTTGGATCGCTGGCGGATTTATTCGGCCGTCGGCGTACATTTATCATTGGATCGGCTCTTTTTGTCATTGGATCGCTTATTAGCGCAATCTCGAATAATATTTTTCTGATGGACGCTGCTCGTGCACTAGCTGGCATCGGTGGTGCAGGAGTGATGGCAAGTGGTGGTGCAATCCTTGCCACTACATTCAATGGTCCAGCTCGTATGAGAGCATTCGCTGCGTTAGGAACGATGGCAGGTGTAGGTATTGCCATTGGTCCATTTTTGTCTGGTTGGTTAGTTGGCGAGTTTGGGTGGCGTTCCATCTTTCTTATTTATTTAGCCATTGGCGTACTGATTCTGATTGGTACTTTGTTCATATCTGAGTCGCGAGGAGCTCAGAGCGTCAAAGTAGATTGGCCAGGGATGCTTACTTTTATCGTAGGGTTCACGCTAATAATGTTTGGCATCATGCAAGGGCCAGAGATTGGGTGGGGAAGCCCGGTAATTCTTACAGTGTTTGTGGTTGGAATAATATTACTTTCAATTTTCGTTTTCGTTGAGCGACGAAGTACACATCCTGTTCTTAACTTAAAGCTGATTAAAAATACAAGATTTATGGCTTGGTGTATTAGTACACTTATAACATCAGTTGGTTTTCTCGGTGTACTGGTCTTCCTTCCAGTCTACTTACAAGGGGTGAATCAGATCTCTGCTGAAGAGGTTGGTGTTATTATGCTGATACTAACGGCACCAGTATTAGTGATTCCCCAGCTTGGTGGCTGGTTAGTAAATCGGGGCGTTTCCACTCCGGCTCTTATTGGGCTAAGCCTTTTGTTAATAGCTGCTGGTAATGCCTGGTTAACGGTGATTCATCCAGGTGTAAGTACAAGTGATTTATTTGGTCCCTTGCTAATGATTGGAGTCGGAATGGGAATTTCATTTGGTATTACCGATGGCCAGGCTATGAGCCTCGTAGACCAAGAGCAAGTTGGAATGGCGGCAGGTTTCCTTAATACTATTCGAGGTGGTTCTGAAGCATTAGTTATTGCTGTGTTTGGTGCAGTATTAGTCACATTGCTTCAGGTACGGGTGAAATCAGCTGAGCTTGCAGAGCAAGTAGCAGCAGGGGTTATTACTAGTTCAGACTCAGGATTTCTCTCTGAACAGTTCACCGAAGCATGGCAAGTTACACTATGGGGCGTAGCTGCAATTTGTGCTACGATGGCAGTTGTCGTTTATGTAATGCTTGTAGTGCCTAAGCGCTATTCATAGGAATAGTAGTTATTCAAGATTTTAGTATACAAACTTGTAAATGATAAATCTAAAGGAATTTAACTATCGAGTCAATAAAATGTCGAAGATCTATAAATGTTACTATTTAATTTCCACTATAGGCGGAGGCTTTTCACATACTGCCTAAAAGCCTCCTTGTCACTTCTTACCTAGTCATGCTCTCCTGCGTATTTGGTTCCCATTTATAGTAACATTACAAAACTAATGTACTTCATTGTATGTTACAGTGATGATATTTGGTTTACTAAGAACGGTGGAATAAATAAATTAGCTACGGTTATACAAAAACTCTAAAAAATGTACGATTTGACTTATACCTATTTTTTAATAGTTTTCATGTACGTCATTCATTTTTCTTTTTTGTAGGCTTTTCATCCAGAATGGACCTTAACTCCTTAATATCATCTTCTGATAAAGAATCTTCCTGGATAAACTGTACTAGCATTGATTTTAATGTTCCACCATAAATTCGCTGAATAAAGGACTTTGCCTCTGCATGTTGACAATCATCCTGGGTGTAAAGCGGAAAAAAGGTGTATACTCTTTGGTTTTTATTTACTCCGACAACCTTTTTATGAGCAAGACGATCCAAAAGTGTGCGTACTGTTTTCGCCTTCCAGTCCTTCTGTTCCTGCAAGGATGAAATGACTTCGTTGGCTGTCTGTGGGGACTTTTCCCAAAGCACATTCATGACTTCCCATTCTGCTTCCGATATACTAGGTACTTTATTTGTCACACTAATCTCCTCCTGCTTAAAATGCGCCCGTTTAATGTACAAAAATTTTTAGTATGTGTATACTAGGCTTTTTCAATTAGCATTAACCTTAAAAGCTAATATATATCCTTATCTCTTAAAATGGATAATGTTATTTCAGCTGCCTTACTTCCGTAGGAGCTTGCTTCATTTTGTATGTTCGTTGCAAAGAAGAAAGTATCCGCTTCGGTCTCGACATATCCTATGAACCAACCACTAATATTTTTGCCATTGACACTACCTGTGCCAGTTTTTCCTGAGAGTATCATACCATCTTTTTCCTCTAATTTAATTGCATCTTTTACCGTTTGGATATTCTTATCTTTAAATCCATATTTGTTTGTATAAAAGTCTTTCAGTGCATTTACTTGTTCGATTGGAGATACTTTCAAGGAAGACTCCAGCCAATAGTTGGATAATCCAGCAGAAATATCTTTATTACCATAGTTTATTGTCTTTAGATAAGCTTGGATGTTGTCTTTAGAAACATGTTGATCCAATCTTTGAAAATACCAAGAAACAGAATTTTTCATTGCTGTAGTTAAATTTTGATCCTGATTCCAAGAATCATATGGATATTGCATCCCATTCCACTTTAACGTGGAATTTTCGTTTGTTATGACATTTGATTCTAGTCCAAATAATGCGCTATAAATCTTATACGTAGAATTAGGAGAAACTCTTAATGTGCTTTTCTCTTCATTATAAATACGATATGTCTCATCTTGTATACTATATAATACAAAGCTTCCTTCATAACCCACAAAATAGTTGCTTAAATCCTCGTAGATTGTTCGTTCATGCTTAAATTTATGATGATTATCTTCAGCTGTCGTAGCAGAAATGATCGGAATTTGACTCGTTACAAATAACCCTACAAGCATAAAGATAGCTAGACTTTTCAGCTTCAACAGCTTTGATTCGGTTGTATACGATGCAATACTTTCAATACGCCTTTTAATCTGCCTTTTTGACCCGTTTAGCTGATTTGTCAAAATAAAATGCTCTCTGCTCTGGGAGTTTTTATCAACAAAATTAATAATTGTATTTCCATAGACCCTATATTTCTGCTTATCTAATAACTTCAATACAGCAATATCGCAGGCAATTTCACGATCTAATCTCATTTCTTTAAAAGCAAACCAAACGAATGGATTAAACCAGTAAACAATTTGATACATGACAACAAGGTAATTTATTGCAATATCTTTATATTTATAATGATTCAGTTCATGTAGCAAAATGTATTTAATTTCCTCCATCGATAGCCATTTTTCAAAATGGCTTGGCAATACAATATAAGTTTTAAATAGACCAAATGTCATAGGGGATTTGACAAGCGGGGATATTCCTATATTTATTTGTTTTGTTACATTTAACCGTTGTTTACATTGTTCAAACAAACTTAGAATTTCATTATTCCCAATGCTATACGTAGCGCGCTTTATTTTTTTAAGTTTTAACCACGAATGGATTGTTAGCGCAGTGAAAAGCAGCATGCCTAGTATCCAAATTACGACTAGTATTTCATTTAGGGCTGTAAGATCCATTCGATTAACAGAGACTGAAAAGTCCTGCATCCAGTTTACCTCCGCTTGAGGTTCTTCAGCCAAAGTTGTAGATGATGGTGTTTGATTTGCTTGCTTACCATCCATCGACAAATAGTTTCCAACATGAAGGTAATGAGTTGGTATGAAAGGAAGCGTCAACGCAAATAGCAATAAAAACCATAAATGATATCTCCATTTGGCGGAGAGTTGGTTTTTAAACAATTTTCTAATTAACGTAATAACTACAACAGTAAAAGAAGACACCATAAAACTTATCATAAAGTGGATAAAATCCATGCTATTCTCTCCAATTCTTGACCATCTTAACTTTCGTAGCAATGATTACTAAAAGATAGAATCACATAATGAATATATAAAAATAGTAGCACTTCATGATTGGTTAAGCAATCTACCAAATTTATGTAAACAGTGCAATTACAAGAAGTAAACGTACAACCTATATAGTAGATCGCCCCTTCTAGATGATTGTCACAACCATATTTCAAGGGATCTTGTTTAATGATCTTTGTCCATTTGACAAAAATAGATTACGACTGTAGTATTAGACTACGGTTGTAATCTGTATGTAGTTACTTAGGTGAGAGATTGTACAAGAAGAATCTAAGCAAGCTAAGTAAAGACAAGAGCTCTTTTGTGTTGATGCTTCGGTACTTCTTCATACTTTTTCCCATAATATTCGCTATACTCAGGAATCAGCCTTCTTACCGAGTTAGCGACTTCAACTAGATAATATCGGAGATACTGATTTCCATTCGTCTTGAGACCCCACAGCGAACGTTTTTTGTGAGCAAAAGGCTCAAGCCATGCCCACGGAAAGCGCCCGTCAGGAATGAAAAGCAATGAAATGGTTTGGGAAGGATATCAGCAAAATGGACACAAAAAATCCTAAATTGCTTTTAGTAATGATGATTAAAGATGTCAAGCAGAGAGGAGGCACGGCTATGTTATCCCAAAATGGAGAAAATCCTTAAATCGCTTCAATAGGTGCCTATTAATAGAGTGATTTTTAAAGGGAGTTTGTTGAAACAATGGAAAAAAGAGATAAAAGAAAACATCCGTTTACCTTACGAGTTAGCATTTTATTTCTTCTTATATTCTTCTTATTTACAATATTAATTTTTCGGCTTGGGGTTGTACAAATTTTAAATGGAGACAGCTTCCAAGCAGAAATAGACCGAACAACTCAAGATACGACGAAAATGCCGGTACCACGTGGGAGAATATATGATCGTTACCATCGCGTTATTGTAGATAATCAACCACTATATGCGATCACTTATATGCCGGCAAAAGGGGTACAAGCACAAGAAAGATTAGAGGTCGCGGAAAAATTATCAACCTTTATTTCGATGTATCATGGCAAAAATAAGCAAGCTCAATTAGATACGCTAACCTTACGAGATAAAAAAGAATACTGGTATTTAAAGCATATAGATGAAGCAAAAAAACGATTAATGGAAAAAGAAGTAGCTAGCATGGACCCATCAGAACAATATAGTACGATTTTGAAGAGAATAAATAAAGAGGAAGTTAACGACATAACAGAAGAACAGTTAAACATTATCCTTATAAAAAAAGAATTAGATAAGGCGATGACCTTAACACCACACATTGTAAAGAATGAGGGGGTAACACCAAGTGAATTTGCCAAGGTTTCGGAACATTTACATGAGTTACCTGGAATTAATGCAACGACAGATTGGAAACGAGCATATCCTTATGGTGATACGATTAAAAAATTGTTAGGGTCCATTACATCTCATAAAGAAGGGATTTTAAAGGATAAAAAAGACTTTTATTTGACACGTGGCTATAGTCCGAATGACAGAGTTGGAAAAAGCGGATTAGAAGAGCAGTATGAGGCTGTTCTAAGAGGAAGAAAGGAGCAGATGAAGTATACGATCAATAAAAGGGGGGAAATAGTTGATTCCAATATTGTGGTTGAAGGTCAGCAAGGGAAGGATTTAGTTTTAACGATCGACATAGCACTCCAGGAAAAAGTTGATCAGATTGTACGTGATGAATTGAAAGCAATTATTAAAAAATATCCATATGAAAATCGTCATATGGAAGACGCGCTAGCCGTTGTTTTAAATCCAAAAACCGGTGAGTTGCTTGCCGTTTCTGGACAGCATTATGATCGCAAGCAAAATGCATTTCGTAATACTGCGTACAAAGCATTGTATGATCAACATATACCAGGTTCTGCTGTGAAAGGGGCAACAGTATTAGCCGGTTATCAATCGGCTGTAATAGCTCCGGGAGATACGTTTTATGATAAACCATTAAAAATTAAAGGAACACCAGAAAAAAGTTCGTATACTGATTCAAGCCTTGGCTTGCTTAATGATCAGGATGCTTTAAAAAGATCATCTAACGTGTATATGTTTTACATCGCCTTACGTATGGGTGGAGAATATCATTATCAGTATAATCAACCTGTTACATTTCAAAAAGAGGCGTTTCAAGAAATGCGGAATTATTTTTCTCAATTTGGACTTGGTGTACAGACTGGAGTTGACTATCCTTATGAGGGTACAGGATATAAAGGTCCTAATCCCGTAGCAGGTAATCTCCTGGACTTTGCTATTGGACAGTATGATACATACACCACTATGCAATTAGCTCAATATGTTTCTACGATTGCAAATGATGGATTACGTGTTCGGCCTCATTTTTTGAAAGAAATTCGGCTCCCTAATCCTTCTGAAAAACAGCTCGGTTCTTTGTTTAAGAGCGTAAATACAGATGTACTGAATCGGGTTGAAATGAGTCAAAGTCAGATTAAACGTGTCCAAGAGGGCTTTCGACGTGTATATCAGGAGCCCGGTGGAACCGCATATCGCGAATTTGGTGATAAATCGTATAATCCTGCAGGAAAAACAGGAACAGCAGAAAATGAGATTAATGGCAATTATACGGAGAATCTCACTCTCATCGGATATGCACCATTTGATCATCCAGAGGTAGCTTTTGCAATTGTCGTACCACACACTGGTAAAGGCGAACATGTAAACAATAAAATAGGCGAACGAATAATGGATGCTTATTTTGAATTGAAAGAAGAACGTCGTGAACCAAAAGATAAAGAACAAACCGAATAAATGTCGATATGCTTTTGCATTAGCTAATAGTTACCCAATTATATATACACGCTTTTGCTACGATAGGTAATACTAAGACCCATATGTTGCATCTAATAATCTTGCCAATCACCTTCATGTCACGCTGTGAACGATGTAGGAGTAATCGACGAGAAGGAGTTATTAGGAATAAAAAACATATAGAAAGAAGGAAGATTTTTCATGAAAGTATGTACGCAGCTTTGCCGATCAAATAAATATAAGTGGACAGGAATTTTATTACTGTTAGCATTTATTGCTTTAGTAGGTTGCTCGAAAAATGAGGTAAGTAATCATAGTAACCAAAAGAAGCAAGAAACTGACATCAAGGCCACTTTTAGCAAACTTGAGAAAGAATTTGATGCCAGACTTGGTGTGTTTGCTCTAGATACTGGAACAAATAAAACGATAGCTTATCGCTCAGAAGAACGTTTTGCATATGCTTCAACGCATAAAGCCTTAGCGGTGGGAGCGCTGTTACAACAAAAATCAATGGAAGATTTAGAACAAAGAATTACCTATACTAAAGATGACCTTGTAAATTATAACCCAATCACAGAAAAGCATGTGGATACAGGGATGACGCTAAAGGAGCTATCCGATGCTTCTATTCGTTTTAGTGATAATACAGCAGCTAATCTTATATTCAATCAAATAGGTGGCCCTAGTGGATTGAAAGATACACTGAGGGGTTTAGGGGATGAGGTTACTAATCCCCAGCGAAAGGAACCAGCATTAAATGAATTTACACCAGGAGAAACAGCTGATACTAGCACACCAAAGGCACTTGTTACTAGCCTCCAAGCTTTCACACTTGGAGATGTACTTCCAGAGGAAAAACGAACGATATTAGTAGATTGGCTTAAGCGAAATACGACGGGAGATAATTTGATTCGTGCAGGTGTTCCAAGTAATTGGGAGGTTGCAGATAAAACGGGAGCTGCTTCATATGGTACGCGAAACGATATTGCTATCATTTGGCCAACAAAAGTTGATCCGATTGTTCTTGCCATACTTTCTGATCGGGATAAAGAGGATGCTGATTATAATGATAAGCTTATTGCACAGGCAACAAAGAAAGTAATAGAACTTCTCTATTTAGATAAAGAGTAGGTTGGAGCAATCTAAATATAACAGTAAATTTCTTTTAGACTAGAATCGGGACGTACTATTCGTATGTCTTCTCGATTCTTTTTTTGTTAGGTATGTTATAGTTTTATATTTCTTTATTTACGTATTAGAGATTTAAGCGTTGCATATAAAGGTAGTGAAAGATCTAATACTTGGTTATATCGCCTTGTGCCTATGAACAAGGGAAACGCTAAATCTTTGATCACGAACTACTTATGATAGGTATCCCATTTACCCCACATATAACTAGCAGTAAGCCCCTGACTTCAAGCAAAAAAGTGAACCCAATATTGGTAAGAGGGGGTTCGACTGCTAGCAAATGTCCGATTGATTCAATGGTCTTTAGGTCATTACTACCAATCAATGGGGATAAACAATCCTCCACGGATGGAAGTTTCACTTTATTATTTAGGTTGATCGAAAGTATGTTTAGCAACCTTAAGAAACTCTTTTACAGCGGGAGATGCATTTGAAATTGAACTGCAAGCTAGTGCAACTTCACGCCAATTAATAATATTTAATTTACCTATTTTAATAGTTTGCTGTGTTTTTAGAAATAGCGCTGGACCGATTGTAACTCCGAGCCCTTCCTGTACCATATTGGCTATTGTATTACAGTCATGTACTTCGAAGCGGATAACAGGTTTAACATTTGCTTGCTTAAACAACGCTTCTACATGTGCTTGGTACATACCTGTTGGCATGATAAAAGGTTCATCTTGTAAATCTTGCATATTTACCGTTTGTTTGTTAAAAAACTTATGTTCTGGATGAAAAGCGATAACCATTTCATCTTTTATTAGAGGTACAAGATCAAAGTCTGAGGTCGATCTATCCTCCACAACAAACCCTATGTCTATAATTCCTGAATTCAGCCATTCGGTAATTTCTTCGTATGTCCCCTCATAAAATCTAAATTCTATTTTAGGATGCTTTTTTTGAAATTTTGCAAGTATTTTTGGTAATAAACAAGAAGAGGCGCTCGAAAAAGTACCAATATGAATCGTGCCTATTTCTAGATTAGTTGCTAGAGCTACTTCCTGGTTTATTTTTTCCATATTATTTAGCACTTCTCTCATATGAGGAAGGATTTTTTGCCCCACTTCTGTAAGTGCTATCCCTTTTCGGCGATCACGAATTAATAAGGTCACACCCCATTCTGATTCCAGACTGGCAATAGCATGACTTACAGCTGATTGGGTCATATTTAACCTTTCCGCGGCTTTGGTAAAACTCCCCACCTCCATCACTTTCGTTATAATTTCAAAGCGAATAAGACTCATGAGTTATTACTCATCTCCTTCATTAAAAATATCAATTTTACTTATGTTATCACAGGGCATAAAATGAGAACAAGTCTTGAAGTGATAAGGAGCTGTAGAAATTGAATAAAAAACTAAATTTAAATATATTTTTACTTGCTTTAGGAGCATTTGTTACAGGTACTGCAGAGTTTGTTGTTTCTGGAATTTTAGAAATTATTTCTGTTGATTTAGATATAACCATTGCATTAGCAGGTCAATTGATAACCGTATATTCTTTGTCTTATGCTATAGGAGCACTCGTCTTGGTTATGTTAACTGCAACATTTGAACGAAAAAAAGTATTATTATATTCCATCTTTACATTTATCTTAGGAAATATAATTGCATGTTTTAGTTATGACTACGCTTTACTTATGATATCACGAGTTATTATGGCTATGAGTGGTGGATTGTATATTGTAGTTGCAACGAATTATGCTGCTCAAATTTCTACGCCTGAAAAAAGAGGTGGTGCCATAGCAACTGTTATCACGGGCTTTACCGTTTCGTTAGTACTTGGAGTTCCAATAGGAACATATTTAGCAGCTTATGTAGATTGGCGGTATATCTTTCTAATTATTGCCTTCATCACGGTCCTTATTTTATATTTCCTTTACAAAAGATTACCTTGGATTAAAGGGAATACGCCACTCCCTTTTAAGCAACAAATACAGATAATCAAGGATAAGCGACTATTTACAGGGTTACTAACTACCGTATTTTGGATTCTCGGATATACAATGGTGTTTGCATATATTTCGCCGTTATTAGGTACAACTGCTGGATTATCTATAGAGATGATTAGTGTCGTATTATTCGTTTTAGGTACGTTTGCTTTTATTGGCTCTCGATTTGGGGGGTATGCAGTAGATAAATGGGGTCCAAATCGAACGATATCAATTAGTTTATTCATTCACGCAATGGCTTTATTTTCTTTAACGTTTACAACGCAGTCAACAATAGGCGTTTTTATTACCGTAATGGTTTGGGGAGCAGCTACTTGGACAACAACACCTGCGAAGCAATTTTACCTTATTACATTGAAGCCGGATTCGTCTGAAACGATACTAAGCTTTAATACAGCATTGATGAATGTTGGGATGACTCTTGGGGCTGCTTTCGGAGGTATAATCATACAGTATATTTCCATTTTATATTTAAGTTGGATTAGTGGTTTATTTGTAGTTCTAGCTTTAATTTTCATTACATGTTCGTTTCACTTAAATAAAATAAAATCAACGAATGTACACATAGACAACTAGCACAGTAATGAAAAAGGGGTAATCGGATTATTGGATGGAAAGAGGTTAAGAGCTGGCTCTATCCTCGCAATTTTCCGAATACCCTAGTTATCAACTGCTACGACTATCATATTCTAATACATAATTTACATATGTCTAACCATGATTGGTTAATGTGCCATCATTTCATGGGCAATATCGTGACCATCCATTTCTGATGGATAGTAGGTTGGCCAGTTGTTGACTTCTTCCAGTAAATCTTCACGGCTGTCACCACAATATAGGTGGTAATGCCCAGCTTCGTTTGGATAGATACTATGATCACTGAATTGAATATACTGAGGAAGCTCTTCAGTTTCTTCAACTAGTTTAAATATGTATCTTACTCCCCTATTTCCCGCGTCATATGTTAGGATTTCGTACCCATCATAGGTATATTCACCTGTATATTTATCGCCATTTTTGAAGAACGTTACCATATCCCCTTGAATTAGGATACGATCAACATCCGTTTGATAGCCTTTATTATAATATTTCTTATACGCTTCAGCTGTCTTATCACCTTCATTTTCAGCCTTATAAACGAATACCTCATCAAGCGTCCCATCTTGTAAATATGGATATACAGATTGCCAGTCACCTTCCCAATCTGAGAGTGAACGATCTTTCACTTGACTGTCTTCAAAATACCCTTCGTAAATTTGTTTTGTTTCTTCATCAAGTGCATGACTGTGGTCGTGATCATGGTCGTGATTATGATCATGCTCATTTGTATTATCAGTTGTTTGCTCTTGCTGTTTAGAAGTGTTGCCGGATGATGATTTTTCATTATCTTCCTTAGATGAGCCTGAATTTTGACACCCTGCTAATACTAGTAACGAACTAATGGTTACTATGCTAAACCATTTTATAAATGAAATACGCATAAATACTCCTCCTCATAAATCGTAATGATTACGATTTAGATTATACATATATGGAGTGCGAACGTCAAGACAAAATGTATCCATCCTTACTGAATGAAAATCTACTTTGCATAGGATAGGTGCCATGTCATCTTCATAGTCTTTCTTTTAGAAAGGGTTTTTGGATATGAGAGGTTAATAGATAACAATCCAAATATAAAAAGGGGAGAGTTAAATGAATACCTTTTAATTTGGGCTGTGACAAAACTAAAGAGGATAAAATAGCTCTTTCAAAAAAGGATAAAAACTCCTATAATATTATCAGACTATGCTCTCCTACTTTTATTGCATACGAAGGTGATTTAATAATGCTATTTTATAATCGTATATTAATAATGATACCGCCCTTCCCCTAGCTGGTCTCTTTGTTTTTAACATAGACCATGCTTGTAGGAGGGCAAAAAATGAAAAAATATACAGCACCATCTTTACTTTTAATGATTGTTCTGGTGGCTTTTCCACAAATTAGCGAAACAATCTATACGCCAGCTTTGCCGGATATTGCTAATGCGATTGGTGCTACAAATAATTCGGTGCAGTTAACCTTAAGTATTTACTTTATTGGTTTCGCCTTCGGGGTTTTCTGTTGGGGATGGGTCTCTGATTTAATCGGCCGGAGACCAGCAATGCTAAGTGGTTTAGTTTTCTATGGAATAGGAAGTGTGATGTGTTTTTATTCTGAAACCGTTACTTTCCTTCTTGTTAGCCGCTTCATTCAGGCTTTTGGGGCAGCTACTGGGTCAGTTATTACGCAAACCATTTTACGAGAAAGTATGTCTGGAAGTACAAGACATGTTATGTTTGCACAAATATCTGCAGTTATCGCTTTCACACCTGCAGTAGGTCCACTTATCGGTGGTTGGGTGGATCAGGAACTTGGGTTTAAGGCTGTCTTTTTAGTGCTTGTTATAATGAGTATTTTGTTGTTTATCTATGCTTTTTTCAGGCTACCGGAGACAACGAATGGTTTAACAAGAAAACGAGTCGCCATTTTGCCTGTTGCTAAACGAATTGTTTTTTCTCCACGTGTCTTTGTCTTTGGATTGCTAATTGGTGGTATAAACGGAATTTTGTTCAGCTATTATGCGGAAGCCCCCTTTATCTTTATGGAACACTTTCATATGTCTCCAGGTATGTTTGGTTTCCTAGGTATAATTGTGGCGTTGGCATCTATTATTGGAGCTATAATCTCAAGAAAATTATTAACCATATATCAGCCAGAGAGAATTATTCACCTTGGATGCTTCGTAATGATTGTAGGCTCTTTGTTATTAACATTGGCCGTTATTTTCACAGCTTCATTTAATCTAGCATTACTGCTAGGTATTTTAGTTGCAGTTTTTATCATGTTAATAGGAGCAGGTATTGCTTTACCAAACTGTTTGAGCCTTGCGCTTGTGGATTTTCAAGATGTTATAGGAACAGCCGGGGCAGTTTTCAGTTTAGGCTATTACATGTTAGTTAGTTTAGTAACGACGGGAATGAGTTTTCTTCATAATGGTTCATTGATTACGATGCCATTATATTTTTTGAGTATAAGTGTTGTTATGTGGGCACTTGGTAAAAAGTATATTTTGAGATAATAAAGAATTGAATTGAATTGAAGAGAAGCGCCTTGTTCCCAAGGTGTTTCTCTCTTTTTCTGTTTTAGTAACAAGTAATTAAACGGGATTAGGTAATTGGCTGCTTTTCAAATAAAAGATTCATAGAACTACTTCGCACTATCTCTTTAATGAACTAATAAATCTAATAATAAGCAATATTCATAAAAAATAGAACAACATCTTTGTTGTGAAAGCGTTTCAACAACGTTAACCTTAATTTGTAACCGTGCAATTGTAGGGAGGTTCCTGTTTTATCCCGCACATAATTGGCAGTAGTGAGGTTAAACAAAACCCCAACTGATTGAAGTTTCACTTTATGGAAATAAACCTACTTGTCCTCCCAATCTAATTTAAGTTATTAAAATAAAGGAGGTAAATGGATCAATGATAAAAAAATGTGCACAGAAAGTATGTACAGTGTTACTAGCATTTATGTTAACTGTTTCTTATCTAAGTATAATTAATCGCTCATCAGCTTATGCAGAAGGTTGGAATCAAGATACTTCTGCTGGAGATGAAACAACTGAAATCACACAGCAAAAGGGGAACAGCAACATGAGATCTGCAGTGGAGGAGAAAATTGGAAAAAAGGATGAAAATTCAAAAGAATCACCAAGCGGGGAGGGATTACAAACTATTGATTCTACTAGTAATCAGACAGAAATTAATGATGAGAACTTGGAAGAAGGGGACTTAGAAATTATTCAAGGTGACGGTACGATAACCTATCACGATGATGGGTCTGCAACATTTGGAATTACATCGAGCGGAAAAAATAAAATAGTCTATAAAAATATGGAAGAAATGAAAAATGGTATTTTTGAAGCAGACATTACATCAGATACAGATTTGAATCGTTTCGGAGTTATTTTTCGAGTACAAGATCCCTCTGCGTATACGTATGTGGGAACGGAGGATCAGAACAATCAGTACTTCCATGAGCTCTTCGGTCCAGTGAACAAATGGACTTCGCTAACGAAAGGGATGGCGATAGAGGCAGACCAAACATACCATTTGCGTGTACGATTTATTAATGATTCAGCAACGCTCTTCATTAATGATGAAAAAATAGGATCATGGACGCAGTCTGGTGGTGTAGATAAAGCGGGATTAATTGGCTTAGAGAAGAGCCGCGGAGCTGCTAATATTACGATTTCGAATGTGCATATGAAGGAGTACATGCCTCCAGATCCACCAGATCTAGAGCCAATAGAGCAGACAATAAGCTCAGATTATATGAATGTAACAATTGATGAAGTGTTTCCTAGAGTAATCAAATACTCTGTTGGTAACAGTGTAATGAATGGGCAGCTATCACCAGTTTATGGATTAAAAATAAATAATATGCTTTACTATCCTGAAGTAAGCTTTGAAAAGGTTAGTGATCAGGAAGTGATTTATACGCTAGCTGTTCAGGATGAGTTTGAGGACCTTGATGCTACGTTTACCCTTTCACTAAAAGTGAATGGCAATAAGGTTGTTTATAGCTTTGAGGAAATAAATAATAACGGGAATACCACCATTGAAACAATCGAATTTGCAGATATGAATTTTATCTCAGTAAATGCTTCGCAAGCTGATGCAAATGCTAAATTAACCAATCTCAGTAGTGATGTTACCAAGCCCGGTGATACGACTGTGAATGTAGACTCATCAATGGAGGAAATAGGAAGTTCAAAGGGGTACTATGCTGCCTTCCTGTCAACAAACGAACTAAGTGCAGGGGTATGGTCCAGTTCAGAAGTAGATGGCTACCATAACTTGATTGCCAACCGGTACGTAAATGGTAATGGTAATAAAGCGCTAGGTATTGCATCCAACGCTCTTTATTACCATAGGGAGTTTATGTCAGAACCATCCTCTAATAAGCCGACCATAAAAATTGCCATTGCAGAGGATTTAAACGCAGATAACAACGTAGATTGGCAGGACGGAGCAATTGCATACCGTGATATTATGCAGACGATTAAGGGATCGGAAAACGTAAACAATAATGTAGGCATGCGCATTGCCATGAATTTTGGCTCACAGACCCAGCAGCCATTTCTGAAAACGCTAGACAATGTTAAAAAGGTAGCACTTGCAACAGATGGATTAGGACAGGCTGTTCTGCTTAAAGGTTATGGAAATGAAGGACATGACAGTGCTCACCCAGATTACGGTGATATTGGCGAGCGTATGGGTGGTTCAATAGATTTAAACAAACTTATTGAAGAGGGTCATCAGTACAATGCGGAATTTGGTGTTCACATTAATGCCCAAGAAACGTATCCAGAAGCAGATGCTTTTAGTGACGATTTGATTAACGGTCCTAATGCCAAAGGGTGGGGGTGGTTAGACCAGTCATACACTATTGATAAATTGAAAGATTTGTACTCGGGTGCACGTGCTCAAAGATTGGATGAATTAAAAGCAGCCGCACCTGAACTTGATTTTATATACCTAGATGTTTGGTATCAGGATCAATGGGAGTCCGATCGGATTGCTGAGCAAATTGTGGACAGAGGGTGGAGGATGACAACAGAATTTGGTACAGCTGTTCCAAATTATTCCACATGGCAGCATTGGGCAACGGACAAAAATTATGGTGGCTCAGCAAGCAAGGGTATTAACTCTGAAGTGCTTCGTTTTATTAGTAATCATCAAAAAGATTCCTGGGTACTAAATTGGCCAGAAGTGGGAGGTACAGCGGATCATCCATTACTTGGTGGATTTGAGTTAGCTGGTTTTGAAGGATGGCAATCGGATAAGAACTTCGATCACTTCATTCGCATGACATTTGATACGAATTTACCGACGAAGTTTTTACAAAAATATTATGTAATGAATTGGGAAACAACAGAAGGTGACCCAACGAAAACCAATTTAGAAAAAGCAATCAAGTTAAAGGATCCAAGCAATGGAGATCAAGTTGAAGTGAGACGAAAAAATGATTCGAGAGAACGAATCATTCGTCTTAATGACAATGTCATACTTGACGGTCATACGTATTTGCTGCCATGGATCGAGCAGGATTTCGAGAAACCAACACCTGATTCTAATAAACTATATCACTGGAATTTGGAAGGTGGAGAGACTACATGGACACTTCCGAATGAATACGAGGATGCTGCGAGTCTAAAAGTTTATAAGCTAACAGATCAAGGTAGAACGGATATGCATGAGGTAGAGGTAGTTGATAATCAAATTACACTGAACGCGGAAGCAGCAACTCCTTATATTATTGTTGCTGGCGACGATCAACAAATAAAGGTTGAGGAATGGAGTACTGGTAACCATATTCATGATTCTGGGTTTAATACAGGGACAATTAAAGATAAGTTTACAAAGGTTAAAGGTGATAAGAAAGCTGTCAGTGTAAATAGAACAGACCAAGCAGAGGATGCTCGAAATTTAAGCAGTGGCGACTATTATTTGAATATGGACAGTCCGAAAAAAGAGACAATTGTAACTCGAACGATAACCGATTTAGAACCTGGAGCGGAATATGTAGCAGAAGTATATGTGGAGAACAATAGTGATGGGCAGGCTTCAATTTCTGTTATGGTGGCGTAGAGGAGGTTAGCAATTATACATTGCGTAGCTTACAAAAGAACTACGTAAAAGCTGATTCACATGCCACAAATGATGGATACAACAGTAATATGCAGCGGATGCAAGTAAGTTTTATCGCTGAAAGTGATACAGCTATATTATCGCTTGGCCGTGAAGCCGGGGAAGGGAATACAAGATTTGATGACATCCGAATTGTGCAAAGTTCATTGAATAATTACAGCTCACCAGGTGTATTTGAACAGGATTTTGAAACAGTTGTCCAGGGAATTTATCCTTTTGTTGTAGGTAATACAGAGGGTGCAGAAGATAACCGCATTCACTTGGCAGAGCTTCATACACCATATACACAAAAAGGTTGGGCAGGCAAAAAAATAGTTGATGATGTACTTGAGGGGAATTGGTCTCTGAAGGTGAATACCGGAAACAGTGGATTAGTATACCGAACTATTCCACAACACTTTCATTTTAAACCAGGTGTAACGTATAAAGTGAGCTTTGACTATCAAACAACTGCTGATTCGTATCGCTTCATCGTTGGTGACCAAGCGATTGATGTTCGAAATATCGACAAGGCAAATGGATTAACAACGAATGAATTACTCCCAGCATCTATAAAAACAAACACAGCAGAGTTTACCATTACTGGCTCAGAAAATGGTCAAACCTATATCGGTCTCTTTAATGATGGCACATCCGTAAATATGGACACTGGGGAAGGTACATTTATATTGGATAATCTTCGCATCGAGCAGGCAGTACCAGTATCAACAATAGCCGATTTACGTGCATTAGTTGACTATTATGATGAAATTGGTGCTTTTAAAAAGAAAAGCACTGTGCATGCTTTGAACATACATCTGACCGTGGTGGAACGATTTGAACAGAAAAAAGAAGAAGAAAAGATTGTGAAACACTTGAAAGGGTTTAAGCGGTTACTTGATCGACAAAAAGACAGAGGTTATATCACAAATGAAGCTTATGGTGGCCTTATTTCTGGTACCAACAGTTTAATTGGAAAATGGCAATAGAAGACGGATTTTTACATGAGCAATTTGTATAATTTGCTTAGGATTCATTTCTTATAAATTGGCTTTGCATGCTTATTTTTATTTATATTAATTAAGGGGCTGGCATAAATGGCTTATAAGGAAAGCTTTTACTTGTGGAACACCAATTGAAGCTTTGGCAATACAATATTATTTATCTACAGAAACGGTTAAAAAAATAGTCTATTCTAGATGAATGAAAGGCACTGACAAATCACTTGTTAGTGCCTTTCATGATGTCAAAAACGTTTCATCATTGTTTTAGGCATAGCTATTTATAAAACGATCTATTTAAATAGAAGATAAGTTGATATGGTTAAGTAAAAATTATCAAAGAAGGGGTTATAAACATGATCAAAGGAAGTTATGTATACATAAGACCTATCTGTGATAGTGATATGGAAAGTATATTTAAGGGATGCCAAGAGGATGAAGGGTTATACATGACTGGCACACGTAACGTATTTACAATGGAGGAGGTGGTTAATGCTTATAAAAGCTTTAGCCAAGATGAGACGCGTCATGATTTAGCTATTTGTTTATTAGAAAATGGCCAAATTATAGGTGATTTATCGATTCAAGAAATTGATGAACATAATAAAAAGGCAATGTTTAGAATAGCGCTTCATAGTAAGGACAACTATGGAAAAGGGTATGGGACAGAAGCTACACGGCTTGCACAAAAATTTACATTTGAGGAATTAAACTTAAATCGCTTAGAGCTGCAAGTCTTCTCACATAATATTCGTGGCATAAAGTCTTATGAAAAAGCTGGCTTTCAAAAAGAAGGCATTTTAAGACAATCCTTATATTTGAAGAATACATATTCGGATGAAATTATTATGAGCATGCTTTACGAAGATTATGTAGCTAACTTGAGGTTCTACGAAGAGGGAGAAAAAAATAAATAATTGACTAAAGCAAGTATTTTGTTTAAAATTATGAAATAATTATGTATTTAATAAATTATTAGACTTTGGAAGAGGTGTGCAATATGAATAATGAACAAAATGAATGTGGTTTTGAGTTACGGAAATTCAACCGGTTTTACACAGAAATTCTAGGCTTTTTAAATGAACATATCTACGATAGTCCTTTTTCTTTAACGGAAACTCGTATTTTATTTGAGATTTATAACACTAGAAATTGTACAGCTAAACATATTCAAGAAAAATTAGATTTAGATGGTGGTTATGTAAGTAGAATTATTAAAAAATTCGAAATGGAAAAAATGATTTATAAGCAAAAATGTAAAGATGATGGTCGTAATTATCATCTATATGTCACGAATCATGGAGAATTAATATACAAAGAGCTGGAGAAGAAGGCTAATCAGCAAGTGGGATATATTCTTGAAGGTTTGGAAGATGGTCAAAAACGAAAGCTGATTTCTTCAATGAATACGATACAAGAAATTCTTTCTCATTCATTTCAAGATAAAGAAGAAGCCGTTACTATCCGGAGCTATTATACTTCGGAAGATATAAAAAACATGATTGAACAGCAATGGTTATTTTATAGCCAAGTATACAAATGGGATAAAAGTTTTTTAGCATATCTTCATGAGACCTTTGACTCTGAAATAGAAAGGATCTGGATAGCGGAAAGTTGTGGACAGTTTGCAGGCTGTATTGGTTTAGTAAATGATGGAAGCGAGACCGGACAGTTAAGGTGGTTCCTAGTAAATCCAGCATTTCAAAAAAAGGGAGTGGGCACTCAACTTATTAAATCTTTAGTTCAATATTGCAAAGAACATAATTTTGAACGAATTTTTCTTTGGACGGTTAGTGATATGGTAACTGCCAGACCATTATATAAAAAATTTGGATTTGAAATAACAGCAGAAAAAGAAGAAAAATCATTGTGGGGATCTACTTTAATAGAAGAACGTTGGGATTTAGATCTAAGGACCAAATAATTATTTTTTTAGGAGAAGATATGAAGATAAAATTTCATTATGGTTGGATTATCGTTTTTGTGACATTTTTAACTTTTTTAGCTGTTCAAGGTGTACGCCTTTCATTTGGTGCTTTTGTAGAACCATGGGAATCTGAATTTTCAATGGATAGAGGAACAATTTCCCTTATTTCAACTTTAAGCTTTATTGTTTATGGACTTTCCCAACCAATCATTGGCAGGCTAGTTGATAAATTAGGTGCTCGTATTATTTTATCCTTCAGCACTTTTCTAGTAGGAATAAGTATTTTACTTACTTCTTTTGTACATCACCCTTGGCAGTTATTTTTTCTTTATGGAATTATGGTTTCTCTTGGTGTAGGAGGAGCCTCTAATGTAGCTGCAACAGTGGTTGTAACTAATTGGTTTAATGAAAAGCGTGGCCTTGCATTTGGGATTATGGAAGCAGGTTTTGGTGCTGGTCAAATGTTTCTTGTTCCAGGTTCTCTCATGTTAATCCATTGGTTTAATTGGAAAATGACTGTTATTATTTTAGGTGCTTTTTTAATTTTCGTTGTCTTTCCAATTGTCCTTTTAATTTTACGAAATCATCCTAAAGAAAAGGGGTTATCCCCTATTGGCGGGGAAGTTATTGAAGAAGACATAGACGCAAAGAAAGCTTTAAATACAAACCTTTCGATATGGCAAGTATTTCTAAAAAGAGAATTTTGGTTCTTAATTTTACCTTTTGCTATTTGTGGTTTTACTACCACAGGATTAATGGATACACACCTAATTCCATTTTCACATGATCATGGTTTTTCAACAAGTGTCACTAGTGCAGCTATAAGTATACTTGCTGGATTTAATATTTTAGGAATCTTAATATCTGGTGTAGTAGCTGATCGTTGGAGCAGTCGGAAAATGTTATTCTTTCTATATGTAGTTAGAGCAATATCAATTTGTATTCTATTATATAGTCATAATTCTGGTTTACTAATTGTTTTTGCAGTGCTATTTGGATTAGTTGATTTTGCAACTGTAGCTCCTACTCAATTATTGGCTACTCAATATTTTAAAGAATATTCCATTGGATTTATCTTAGGATGGTTATTTCTAAGTCATCAAATAGGATCAGCATTAGGTGCTTATTTACCAGGGCTGTTTTATAGTGAGACAGGTAGTTATAACATTTCCTTTTACTTATCAATTGTTATTTTAGTAGGAGCAGCTATATTAAACCTTTTATTACCTGAACCTATGAAGTATGCTAACAAAACTAAAACCTTAGTGTAGGTCAATAAGTTGAAATTAAATAGGTGTTGTATTTTTGGTTAACTGACGATGTCTAGTCATCTTTGTTATATTCCCAAGTATAGCTTCAAGAATTTTTCTTAGTTCATTCAAGAATAGCTACGTAACCAAAAAATAATTCAGCCTTTTTATAAAACGATTAAATATAGTTAAATGAAATAAATAAGATTACTGTTGTCAGTACTTGATTTCGCTTTTTTGTTGATAGTGGGCCACCTCTTTCAATTTTGAGTGTTTTTATTCATTCTAGTTCGTGTTTTTTTCACAATGACCCCATGTTTCGTATAATAGTAGCGTTTTGGGAAAAGGTGAAACTTAATTAATTAAAGGACGTAATACAAAATAAAGGGAGGTATATTCAATGGATTGGATAATAAGAATTGTTATACTCATTGCTTTTGTGCCTTTTATAATGTATTTTGTTGCTTTAGGAAAAAATGTTCGGAAAACAGAAAAGGATTACAATCGAGATATGACATATGAGTTAAATCCCTTTACTGGTACGAAAATGCCTGTAAATGACCATGACATAAAAAATAACGGTGACTGAAGAAAAAGAAGTACAGATTTGGATATACTACTATATAAAAATTTCTTTAAAGAAACGGCAGGAATAGCTGTTAAGCTTTAATCAAAACAAAAGCCAGTATTATTTGTAGAGTAGTTTAAAAAGATGGTGTGAAAACTATATATTCATCCCATCTTTTATTCTAGTCTAGGAAATTATAAAAGTGCCCATGTGGATATGGGCGTGTTGGGCGGCGTCCAGCACAGCACCCAGAAACTAGAGGACTTCACGAATCGTCCTAATCTAAATCATCATCGGCTCGCAAGCACACCGTGATTAATTATCTCCGTTGACTCGCTCCAGTCGCTACGTTTCTAATCGGGCACTTGCGCTTTTGTTTATCCCGCATATAACTAGCAGTAAGCCCCCCGTTAATTGAAGTTTCACTTTATGAAAGAACACTTCTTTGGTAATGATTGAAATTTATGGATGTATATAGCATTAAAAAGAAGTTTATTAATAACTAATTCAAATCTCTTATATACCACGCATTCATGGCGGAATGGTCAGAACCAGACAGTGGTTCATCCAAAAGAGAGAATCCAAATTTTTTATATAATATACATGCAGCTGTTAATTCATGTTGTGTTTCTAAGTAGCACTTTGAATAATGTTTAGATGCAAATGATAGAGCTGTTTCCATCAGGTTCCTTGCAAATCCTAAACCTTGCGTTTTTGGACTTACGTAGAGCTTTTGCAATTCGCAAACATGGTCATGTTCGTTAAACGGTGCTATACCAATTCCGCCAACAACTTCTCCTTCCATTTCTACCACCCAATAGTTCGCATGTTTTAACTCCGTATAATATTGGTGAAGATCGTTAAGTTGAGGGTCAAAATAAGCTGTACCAGGAATCGCTAAACCAAGTGATTTTAGTGAATCCTGTATGATCTTTTTTATTTGTGCATTGTCTTCTTGTTTAATTTCTCGAATAATCATATAATACCCCCTCCAAATAGTTCTCATTAAAGATTACGAAAGATTGTTAAACTGTTCTCCCCTTAAAAAGTTGACTAAGTCAACATTTCAAGGGTATAGTTATAGTATTATTAAAAGTGGACAAAGTCAACTAAAGGAGAACGTATGGATAAAGAAATTATTTATGATATCAGGCAATTCAATCGATTTTATACAAAGGTACTTGGTTTATTTAATAACCACATTCTAGATACAGATTATTCATTAACCGAGGCACGCATATTATTCGAAATTAGCGAAGAAACTGAATGTATTGCGAATAATCTCGTTCAAAAACTTAATATGGATAAAAGCTATATGAGCAGGATTTTGCGTAAATTAGAGAAGGAAGCATTAATAGAGAAAAAAAGCTCAGCAAGAGACAATAGAAAAAACTTTCTCTTTTTAACAAAAAAAGGAGAGGAACAGCTAGCTAAAATTAATATTCAGTCAGATCAACAAATAAATCAATTGTTTAGCGGACTATCTGAAAGTGAGATACATGAAATTCATACTTCGATGATGGTTATAAAAGAAAAATTAAATAAATATAATTTTTGAGGCTATGGAAACTGAATGGAAGTGGATAAGGAGTGTATATTTATTAGTCCTCCATTTATTCATGCAGTTCTAGATGAAATGAAAAGGATATTTGCGATGAATGTAGAAATAAATAAGGAGATGATAACAGATACGGAGGTAATAGAATGATTAATAAAGTAGGGCAGCTCATGCTGTATGTAAATAATCAAGATGAAGCAGTGCGTTTTTGGAGAGAAAAGGTAGGTTTTCAGGTCATTACTGATGAAAATAATGGTCAGGGAATGAGATGGATTGAGATTGCTCCAACAATGGAAGCCGAAACAAGGATAGTACTTCATGATAAAAGCGTTATTGCAAAAATGGAGCCTGAATTAAATCTCGATACACCTTCCTTGATGTTTTTTACTGACAATCTAGAAAAGCTATATAAGGATTTATCTAGCAAAGGCGTCACAGTTGGTGAAATGGTAAATATGCCTTCGGGAAAAGTCTTTAACTTTGCAGATAGTGAAGAAAATTATTTTGCAGTAATGGAAAAAAACGAATAACTGTTGCTATGAAATTAGGCATTGAACAGGACAATTTGATCCATGAGTAAGTACAGCTGTTCAAGATGCGAGCAATTCCTTCGGAGTACAACATCAAATCTTGTACCTTGTCTATGACTTCATCAGGAAAATACTATATTTCTATTCTTACAGAGTACGAGAAGGAGATAAAAAGGAAGGAAATTGAAAAAGTTGTTGGCTTAGATTTTTCAATGGATGGGGAATGTTCACTTCTTTCTTACAGTACAAACTAAAAGAACAAGGGAAACAACTCGAACAAGTTTGATAAATGGTTCCCATCTACCAAACTTGTTCGAGTTGCGGAAATACCCAACCAATGCCTATAGAAATTAGAACTTACGCTTGTTCGTGTGGGCTAAATCCCGAAAGAGATTATAATTCAGCTCTCCATATCAAAAAAGAAGGCATTCGCTTATTAGCAAGTGCCTAATGAAAATATAAACTCTTGTAACAAGAGGGTTAGCTTGGTCCATTTCGTCAGCTACCAAAAGTGGCGATTACCCAAGAAGCCCCCACTTCAAGCAACCCGTAAGGGTGGTAAGTGGTGGGAGTAGTTCACTATACTGATTTCGTTATGTTCCATCCTCATTAGGTTTAGTCGCGTAGGCTTTAGAAGTCTAAAATTCATGTTTCGTTACGGCTAATTGAATAATCACTCCAAAGGGATCTCTTACAATACCATATCCAGAACTAAATGCATTTTTTTCAAAGGGTATTAAAATGTGGACGTCTTCATGCTTTAGAAGATTTGCATAGATAGTATAAATCGCGTTATAGTCCTTTGCTTGAACACATAAAGACGAGCTGTTATTTAACTGCCAGGAGCGGGTTTGATCCATTGCTTCCTCGGCAATCATCAGCTTGTTCGATCCAATTTGTAAGACAGAATGTGTAATATAGTCCTCTTGCCCTTTTGCGTACGTAAACTTTGGGTCCATGTCCTTCATTTCTTTATAAGTTTTTTTGAATAGAACCGTAGCCTCTAAATATTGCTCATAAAATGCAATTGCTCTTGCTCCTTGTCCGTTTAAAGATAGGAAAGGAATAACCTCAACATTCATTGAAATGCCTCCTTCGTTTGTTATACTGATGAGTATATAGAATAAAGGTGACAACTATTGGCACTATTAAGGGGGATTTTATGAAAAAAAGTGAGCGCTTAAATCAAATGCTTCGTTTCGTTAATCAACGGCAACGTTTTACACTAAAAGATGTCATCAATGAATTTCAAATTTCGAAACGGACTGCACTTCGAGATATAGCTTCACTTGAGGAGATGGGCGTACCTTTATACGCCGAATATGGGAGATACGGCGGATACCGTTTAGTAAAACCAATTACTTTGCCGCCGATTTCATTTTCAAGTCAAGAAGTGTTCGCGCTTTATTTTGCCATGCAGGCACTACAGAGCTTTACGAGTACGCCATTTGAAATATCCTATCGTTCCGTTCATGAAAAGTTTTTAGAAGGACTCACGACAAAACAGCGAAAGCAAATAGATAGCTTGCAAAAACGAGTCGCATTCTTTCATGCAGAGCAGCTACATGAATGTGCTTATTTAGAAGAGCTTCTATTAGCTTCGACTAATAATCAAATTTTGTCGATAGTCTATACCACAGAAAAGCAGACGACAATTCGCCGTATTCAACCTATTTCTATCTATGCTATGAAGGGCTATTGGTATTGCCAATCTCTTGATTTGAATAAAAAAGCGTATCGTGTCTTTCGCTGTGATCGGATAAAGTCAATAGAGGTAGTGGAGGATGTGGATATGATAGACGTAGAAGGTATCACTATAGAAAATGCACATGTTTTCTGGAAGCCTACAGATCAAGCTATTCCGTTTAAATGTGAGATAACAAAAACAGGCATCGAGCAATTCATACAGAGCCAGTTCCCCTCTATGAAAATAAAAGAAGAACATAATGATTATTATTTGGTCGGAACTTATGAGCCTACTGAAGTAGACTTTATCATTCGTTACCTAGCTAGCTTTGGAAAAACCATACGAATTGTTGAGCCTGTTTCGTTAAAAGAGCAACTAAAGGCGTATTATTTAGATTTAATTAATTATATATAAAGTAGGAGATTTTTTGGATGTAACAAGGGTGTTCCTGCTTAAAAAGTACCTGATACAATTTCTCCTTTAAACATCGTTGCTGCTCGCTGTGATCTTCTAGCTACTGCTTCAGCAGAACAGCTTGCGTCCACAAAAACCATATTCGCATCATCTCCAAGGCAAGGCCATATTTGCTTACCTTCAAGATTTAACGGTGTTTTGCCATCCGTAATATAGGAAAGTGTTTGTGCGAGTGCGGGTTCATCTATCCACGTAAAGATTTCTGCTAATCGTCCCGCTCGTTCTAATATATCGCCATTTCCAAATGGTGACCAAACATCAAAAATATTATCACAGCCAACTGCAACCGGCACATCTTTACTGTGTAATAAGTCAACAGGTGGAACTCTTCGATTAATGGGAACACTTGTAATAATGGTTATTCCTGCTTCAGCCAATTGCTCTGCTACTTCCATTGCCTCCGAAGGAGAGATTTCACCGAGACCAAATGCATGGCTAATAGCAACCTTACCTTGTAAACCGGCCTCCTTGGTTAGCTCTGCTAATCTTTTCATAGTGAAGATACCTAAATGGTCTGGATCATGTAAATGTAAATCGATACCTGCGTTACCTTCGACAGCAAGCTCGACCATGGCTTGTAAAGATGCTTCAATATCACCATCCACTGTCGCAGGATCAACTCCTCCTACAAACTGAGCACCTTGCTTTAAAGCTTCTCTAACTAAATGTTGTACACCTGAACGTAATAATCCATGTTGTGGAAATGCAACAATCTCAGACGTTAATTTTCCTGCAAAAGCTTGTAATATCTTCTGAACTTCTTCAAAGTGCTTTAGGCCAATTTCTGGATAAATATCTACATGGGTACGTACATGTGTAACACCATACATTAAATAGCGATTCAATAATTTTTCTGCTCTTTCTTGAATGGTCGTATCTAAAGTTTGTCGTGTTTCTTTTTCTAGTTTAAGTCGATCAAAAATAGTAGGCGCGGGGGTTGCTGAATGCCATTGGTCACCTAGTAAGGTCTTATCTAAATGACAATGTTGTTCAACAAAAGATGGTAGCATTAACAAGTGATTTACATCTTTTTTGGGAAGATGCTCAGGCAGTGATTCATTAGCAGATATAATTTTAGCGATTCTTCCGTCACAAATCTTGAGGTGAAATGCTTCCGTTTTGGTACCTGTAATTGAATTATTAGTAACCTGATAGCCAGTTTCCAATCTAGCATTGGTTAGCCAAAAAGTAGAACTCATATTTTTTCTATCCTTTCTCTTTAACGATTACATTGCTCCTGCAACAATCTTACCTTTATATAAAACTGCTATTCGTTGCGCTCTCCTAGCAACGGCTTCGGCAGAACAGCTTGCATCTACAAAGACAAAGTTAGCATCGTCCCCAGCTTTTGGCCAAATCATCTCTCCATTTTGATTTAATGGCGTGATTCCTCCAGTAATAAAGCCTAGCGCCTGCCCAAGTGATTGCTCGTCTTTGAGATGAAAGCGTTCGGCAAGTGTTCCTACCTTTTCTAGGCTGTCTCCTTTTCCAAAGGGAGACCAGTGATCGATGATACTATCGTCACCAAGTGATACCGCTACTCCTTTTTCTTGTAAAAGCGGGATTGGGATGGTTCTTCCAAGGGGTACAGAAGAGGTGATTGAAATACCATGGTGTGCTAATAAAGCTGCGACCTCACTTACCTCTTCAGTTGCTATGTCTGCAAGAGCTAAGGCATGGCTAATAGTGACTCTTCCCTGCCAACCAGCTTCCTCCGTTACTGCTGCCAATCGCCTACATGTAAAAATACCAAGGTGACCAGGATCATGCAAATGTATGTCTATATCTGCATTAGCCTCAATTGCAAGGTCGAACACAGTTTGTAACGATTTCTCAATATGATTATCAATCGAGGCAGGATCGATACCACCTACGAGTGAAGCTCCAGTTTTTAACGCTTCTCTCATGAGAGATACGGCATCGCTACGTAATAGCCCGTGCTGTGGGAAAGCAACGATCTCCACAGAAGCTTTATCTTTGAACGTTTCTAGTGCTCTTAGCGTCGCTTCTAAATTATTAAGACCAATAATTGGATCGACATTACAATGTGTACGAATATGAGTGGATCCTGACTGCAGTAAGAGGTTGATTAATATTCCTGCTCTTTCTTCGACCACAGGTAGTAATTGGCGAAGTAATGTTTCCTCTTCTTCAAGTCTTGTCCATATCCCTTTGGTTGCCAGTGTTGGTGCTCTCCAATTACCCCCATAGTAAGTTTTGTCGATATGAATATGCATATCTCTGAATGCTGGTAGCATTAAATAATGCTTTGCATCGTGCCTTGGGACGTTCGTATCCAAAGGAATATTTGCTGGGATTATTTTATTAACCTTTCCATCTACAATACGGATATGAAAATGTTCTGTCTCCGTACCGATAATCATGCTATTTCCATAGCGGTAGCCCGTTTCTAATCGGACATTTGTTAACCAATAATCATTTTTCACTTCTTAATTCCTCCTCTCTTGATATTAATTAGCTGACTTTGCATTGCTTAGAATAGCTACTATATCTTGATATCCGTTATTCTGTGCATGTTGTAGAGCGGTAATTCCCTCTCTATCTCCCATATCAATGTCGGCACCATGATCAACTAATAGTTTTACAATATCTTGATGATCCTCTCCACCGTCACCTAGTATTACCGCCTCTAACAAGGCTGTCCAATGTAGATTATTAATATGGTTAACATCGGTATCCGAATGAGTCAGCAGTTCTTTAACGATATTGACATGGCCGCGTTCTGCTGCTGGGATCAGTGCTGTTCCACCAAATCGGTTTGTGAGATTGGTATCTGCTCCTGCTTCGATGGAGAGTTTTACAATTTCCAATAATCCTTCTGCTCCAGCATATAGAAGCACATTATTTAGGCTATCATCACGAATATCAATATCAGCACCTTGATTAATTAGGAGCTTTACTGTTTCTACTCTATTATGATAGGTGGCTGCAAGCACAGGTGTAGTTCCGCTTCTGTTTGTTGCATCGATGTTAGCGCCAGCTTTAAGCAGTTTTAGAACCTCGTTCGTATTTCCTTTCTCAGCTGCATCAAATAATTGTCGATTCAATGTGTTCACCTTCTTTTCTGTGGAGTGATGGTTGGAGGAACTTGGAAATTCATGGCATCCAATTAGCAGAAAGAAACATAATATTAGGATAAATCGATACATGAATATAACTCCTTTTTCCTTTTATCCCGACATATAACTGGTAGTAAGCTCCTCACTTGGGGGATAAACAAAACCCCCACTGAAGTAAGTTTCACTTTATACTTTTTATGCTACCATGGTGTTAGTTATATGAAAAATATTTAAAAAATTAATTTTACTTAACTTTTTCATATAATAAAAGTGGAGGTGTTAAAATGGATATTAGACAGTTGCGATATTTTATAGCGATTGTAGAGGAAAAAAAGATCTCTGCCGCTGCTGAAAGACTTCATATTTCCCAGCCACCATTAAGCCAGCATTTAAAAGCGATGGAAGAGGAGTTGGGTTCAAAATTAGTAGAAAGAAGTGGCAAGTTTTTTGAGGTAACCGAGGCAGGAAAAGCACTCTATAAATATGCCTTACGAATGAACCAATTAATGGAAGAGGCAAAAATGGAAGTGAAGGATGTAGGACGTGGATTATATGGAACGTTGACGATCGGTATCAATACCTTTTCTTTTGCCGGTCTCGCGGACATTCTTCGTCAATTTAAAAGACAATATCCGAATGTTACTTATAAAATTCAACAAAATGAATCGTTGCATCTTTGTAAATTAGTTAGGGATCGTAAGGTAGAACTAGCGATTATTCGTTTACCGCTTGATATGGATGATTTCTCTGTTGTTCATCTTCATGCAGAACCGTTTTATTTTATCACATCGAATAAGCATAATGTATTCACACATGAAGTATCGTTTGATGAACTTGAACATTATCCTTTACTACTACCAAGTACAGAAGGGTTAGGTGTGCATTATTTAATTATAGAGGCTTTTTCTCGATGTCAACTACAGCCAAATATGGTTGGTGAATGCTCGGATATTACCTTGTTAATGGATTTAATTTCATCTGATTTTGCTACATCTATTGTACCAGAGACCTTACTTAAACAGCATAGCGGATACCCGATACATGCTTATAATCTCTGATGCAGTTGGTTTATCTGGATCGGTAGGTTTAATATGGTTAAAGAATCATGAATTGTCGAAGACTGCGCAAAATTTTGTCCAAATGATAGAACAACAAAACACGAATCGTGCAAAGGAATAAGGAGGTTTATATATATGAGATGCTGTTGTGAAAATGGGAAAATAGATCATTTGAAAATGGAAGGTGATGAGGGTGCAGATCCGTTCTGGTGCAAAAAATGCGGCTGCAATCTTGATATAGAGGATATACCCATATCAGGAGAATTAACGAAAGAATTAACGCTTTGGATAGCAGCATATGGGAATTGGATAGATTGGGAAAACGATAAGTTGCGAATAGACGCAATTGAACTTGAGAAAAGATTTAATCAAACAGGTGTAAGATTAATGGAATGTGTAAAGAAGGAGCTTGGAAGCTCTTATACCATCGAATTTATTCCATCAACAACCGTAGTGATGTATTCATAGACGTTTTAAGCAGAGGGGAAGAAGAGATTCAACGCGTTATCCATTCTTTGTTTAGTTAGTTTGCGATAAATATAAATATATAAATACTTTCCTTAACGATTCAGTTGCATTCCGAATTAGGGATGCTTTTTCTTTTTGATATCCGAGTATTATCTGTGTTTCTTGAGGAATATCTTCACAAGAATTGGAGAAACTAACCACGAATATTGCTGAAAGGAGTTTATGCCATGAATCAATTAACGCAGACGGAATTAGAGAACCTTCGAAAAATGATCGGCGAGCATGGAATGATAGCCAATAAGTTAGAGACCTACGCTCAATCAGCGACCGATCAAGAATTAAAGTCCATGTTACTTCAAGACGCTCAAGCAGCTAGACAAGCACAGCAACAACTTTTACCATTTTTACAATAGGAGGAAAAAGATGTTACAGGATAAGGATATTGTGAATGACTATTTAAACGGATTAAATGCGAGCCTGAAAAGTTATGCAGGCTACATTAGTGAGGCTAATAATGCACAGCTTAGACAAACGCTAATAAATTTAAGAAACGGGGATGAATCTCGCCAACGAAAAGTATATAGTTACTCGATACAAAATGGTTTCTATAAACCAGCACAAGCAGCATCCCAACAAGAAATTCAACAGGTACAATCGGAATTGAGTGCTGGGCAATAAGCATGAAAGAGTATCAATAGTCCATCGACTATCCGGTACTCTTTCGTATACATAGATGTAAAGTTATATAGATTCAACTTAAAAACCATCCTGTGCTATGATGGAAGCAGGAGGGTAAATGGATGATTTACATAGGATTAACAGGGTGGGGGGACCACTATTCTCTGTATCCGCCACAGATAAAGCCGAAAGATAAATTACCTGAATATAGTAGCCATTTTTTAGTAGTAGAGGTTGATGCCTCTTTTTATGCAGTACAGCCTGTTCGTAATGCTCAAAAATGGGTGAGGGAAACACCAGATAATTTTCGTTTTGTTGTAAAAGCTTATCAAGGTATGACCGGGCATCAGCGCGGTGAAGAAAATCCCTTTGAATCGAAAACAGAAATGTTTCAAGCATTTATAGATTCCTTAAAGCCGTATCAGGATGCCAATAAATTAGCAATGGTTCTATTTCAGTTCCCGCCATGGTTTGAGTGTAATAAGGACAATGTGAATTATTTGCGTTTTTGTAAGAAAATGCTGGGAGAGATTCCAGTCGCACTTGAATTTAGAAACCAATCATGGTTTAGTGACCAGTATCGTAACAGTACCTTATCCTTTATGAAAGAGGAAGGATGGATTCATTCTATAGTGGATGAGCCGCAAGCAGGTGATAGCTCAATACCAACCGTCCCTGAAGTAACGCATGAAGACCTGACACTCATACGAATGCATGGTAGGAACGTTCACGGCTGGAATAAACCAAGCAGTGCGGAAACGAATTGGCGGGATGTTCGTTATCTTTATAAATACAATAAAGCAGAACTTTCAGAATGGAAAAACAGAATTTCTGAACTACACAGGCATAGTAAGGACATCATGGTTCTATTTAATAATAATTCGGGTGGCGATGCAGCCGGTAATGCAAAGGAGCTTCAAGAAATGCTGGGAATACGCTATGACGGACTCTCACCAAAGCAATTAGGTCTATTTTAATGGTCAGTGTGATACGATGTATTCTGAAAAGATTGCGTAAACGAAAGGACATAGCCTATTAATCTAAACAAACAGGCTATGTCCTTTACTGTTCATATTCATATAAAAAGATTGTGTTGGACTAGTCTACACTAGTTAATAAAAGATTTGGCACCAATATAATGATTTTGCCAGTAGTCGATGCTAATATCTGCTACACGCACACCGTCATTTCCTGCGTGAATCATTTGATTGTTACCAATGTAAACCCCACTGTGCGATGCTCCTTCAGTATCATAAGTTCCCTCAAAGAATACTACATCTCCAACGTTAGGAGCGCCTACATGGACACCGTCATTCTCCCACATCTCACTATGGGTTCGAGAAACATCCATACCGACTTGCTTAAATACATAATTAATAAAACCACTGCTGTCCATGCCTTTCGTAGTAGTTCCACCCCACACATAAGGCGTGCCTATGACACTTTCTGCAGTAGCAACAATATCAGATTGAATGTTTGTTGAATTAGAATTTCCAGCTTCTGTAATAGTTAAATCACCAGATGGATTGCTTGCAGGTAATGCTAAAGCTTCAGATGTATTCGGCCCTACTAGTCCGTCAACTTGTAGTTTTTTGTCTGCTTGAAAATCTCTTACTGCTTTTTCAGTAATAGGACCAAATATACCGTCAACTGTATATGTATAGTAGCCCTTGTCATGAAGCGTTGCTTGTAAATCCTCTACTGCTTGGCCTGTATCTCCAAGCTGAATAAGTGAGAATTCATCTACGGTGGTTTTCCGGACATTAGGAATATTGCTCTCATTAATGGTAATATCCCCTTCTGAAGAGCCTACACCTGCATTGGCAAATACACTTCCACTAAAAATAGGAGTAAAAGCTAAGGAAGTTACTAATGCTGCAGAAATTGCATATTTTCTTGTTGTATGATTGGACTGTGCCACTGTTTTTCCTCCTCTATATAGGTTTATCTCGTTCAATAGTAAAACTGGCGAAACAGGGTCTGATATATTTCGACAATTTAACTATCCTAAATGTAACAAACGAAAATATCAGTGAGTTAACATAGAATTTAAGGGGAAATAACAAATTATGATAATAAATTACATTTATGTCAGTAACATTACGCTAATTCTCCTCCATTTAGTCAATGCTACACCGATAATAAATAGAGTAATAGAGATACTACAAGCCGCGAGTGTCCATTGAAAAACGGCTCTGTTGTCCTTGTACAAAAATAGCAATAACAGTCCAAAGAAATACAAATGGATATATGATATCTTCCTTCCCGATGAAAATGGTAATGGCTACGATGCTGACTGCAATTAACGTAATTTCTGTTCATCCCAATTCTCCTAAACTAAAAAAGGAAGTGAAATCATTTCTGGTGAGGTAAGTAAATACATTAACTTATACTAGCTAAAGAAACCCATCCCGAATAGATAGAAAAGGGAGTGCGATCAAAGAGACTGCTGGCAGAATTAGTATTAACACGATAATAAATCGAAATAATAGATAAAAGTAATAGGAAAATGATAACAGTTTAGAGTAAAATTTTTTCCTGAGTAAATGCTAAAATCCAAGCCCCATTTAGAATAAAGTTTATGAAAAAGGGATTAAAAAACTATGTGATTACCACTTGTTTTTTCCTTGGATTTGGTGTAGCATATATGAAAATTAAACGTTATGAAAAGGCAATGAAGAGGACATGAGTTACTTTAGACGGTTTCCAGAGAAGGAAGAAATGCTGAAAACTTCCTAACCTATAATGTAAGTTACCACCTCTGAGGCTGTATTGGGGAAATAAAGTATCCAGTACCGTGAAGCTACGTTACAGCGCCATAAGCCAATGAACGCCTATTGTTTATTGGGAAGTTGGGTGGAACCACGAATTAACACATTCGTCCCTATGTTAGGGATGGATGTGTTTTTTGTAGTCTCTAGGAAAATATAAAAAATTGGCCCATGTGGATAAATAGGGGCGTGTTGGGAAGCGCCCAGAAACGATTGGACTTCACGAATCGCTTTACGATAAGTTATCATCGGTTCGCAAGCTCACCGTGATTCCTTTATCTCCGTTGACTCGCTCCAGTCCCTACGTTTCTAATCGGGCGCTTGCGCTTTCGCTCTAAGCAAGTTAATTGTATGCGATCGAATGGCGATGAAGAGGACATGAATTATTTTTTGCCGTTACCAGAGAGGGAAGGAAAGCTGCGATCTTCCTAACGAAGGAAAATGATTTACCACCTTGGAAGCCGTATTGGGGAAATAAAGTATCCAGTACCGTAAAGCTACGTTACAGCACCATAAGCCAATGAACGTAAATGGTTCATTGGGAAAATGGGTGGAACCACGGGTAAGACACTCGTCCCTGTACTAGGGATGGGTGTTTTTTATTGTAGCCAAAATGAAAAGATAATGAATATTATTAAGGAGGATCTAAAATGAAAAATTCAATTCATATTCAATTTCCGGATGGAAAAGCAAAAAAATATCCGAAGGGGATTAGACTTACAGATGTAGCATCATCCATTAGTCAAAGCTTATCCAAACATGCAATTATAGGAAAGGTTGATGGTAGATTAGTCGATTTAAGCTACCGATTAGAAGCGGATGCATCTGTTGCTATATTAACAATGGATTCAGCTGAGGGTATTAAAGTTATGCGACATTCGACTGCCCATGTATTAGCCCAAGCGGTAAAAAGGTTGTTCGGAGGCGTGAAGCTAGGAATTGGTCCAGTCATTGACAATGGCTTTTATTATGATTTTCAACTTGACCATAGCTTGAGCTTGGATGATTTTCAGCTTATCGAAAAAGAAATGAAGAACATTATTCAGGAAAAGCTAGAAGTGAATCGAAAGGTAGTATCCTATGAAGAGGCTGTCCAGGTATTTAAGGAGAAAAAAGAGCCATTTAAACTAGATTTACTAAACAATCTACCGAAGGATGAAGAAATAGCACTGTATCAGCAGGGAGAATTTATTGATTTATGCCTTGGTCCCCATGTGCCGCATACTGGCTTTATTAGAGCATTTAAGCTATCGCATATCTCAGGAGCCTATTGGCGAGGTGATAGTGAAAACGAGGTTTTACAACGTATCTATGGCTTTGCCTTTAAGAAGCAGGCAGATTTAGCCAATCATCTTCATTTCTTAGCAGAAGCCAAAAAGCGAGATCATCGGAAATTAGGAAAGCAATTAGAGCTTTTTATGTTTTCCGAAGAAGCACCAGGAATGCCGTTTTACTTACCAAATGGTCAAATTATTCGTAACGAATTAGAGAATTTTTCTCGAGAAGTACAAAATAAAGCAAACTATCTAGAAGTACGTACACCATTAATGATGAATCAACGTCTGTGGGAACAATCAGGACATTGGGATCATTACCATGAGAATATGTATTTTACAGAAGTTGATGATACGGATTTTGCACTGAAGCCAATGAACTGCCCTGGACATATGTTGATGTTTAAAAATAATCTTTACTCGTACCGAGACTTACCAGTTCGAATGGCGGAGTTTGGTCAGGTTCATCGCCATGAATTTAGTGGTGCTTTAAATGGAATGCTACGTGTACGTACATTTTGTCAGGATGATGCCCATATCTTTGTAAGGGAAGATCAAATAGAAGAAGAGATTAAGCAAGTGTTTCATCTGATTGATCATGTTTATCGTACATTTGGTTTTTCTTATTCGGTGGAACTCTCCACACGTCCAGCCAATTCTTTAGGGGATGACCAGCTATGGGCAGTTTCAGAAGGGGCATTATCAAATGTGCTTCATGATCTAAATATTGATTATCAGCTCAATGCTGGAGACGGGGCTTTCTATGGTCCGAAAATCGATTTTCATATTAAAGATGCCTTAAATCGAAGTCATCAGTGCGCAACAATTCAGCTCGACTTTCAAATGCCAGATAAATTTGATCTATCTTATATAAGTGAAAACAATGAAAAGGTTCGACCTGTAGTCATTCACCGAGCAATCTTCGGTTCTCTTGACCGATTCTTTGGTATTCTTATTGAACACTTTGCTGGTGCATTTCCAATTTGGCTAGCACCAATACAGACACAAATCATTCCTGTATCAAAGGTCCATGCTGATTATTGCTTTCATGTTCAAGCGAAACTTAAGGAGCTAGGGATAAGAGTAAAAATAGACGATCGAAATGAGAAGCTGGGATATAAAATTAGAGAGGCGCAGTTGAAGAAGATTCCTTATATGCTAGTTCTTGGAGATAAGGAAATAGAAAATAAAACAGTAAATGTTCGTGCTTATGGTAAGCAGCAATCCGAAAGTATGGATGTAGATAAATTTATCGAAAAAATGATTCATCAAATAAAACAAAGAGCGCTATAGTAGATAGGATAAAATTTGACGTAATAAAAAGAATGACCTCAATCTGTTTTGGGGTCATTTCTAGATTTCTCGGGGAATGCTCTAAAATTTCTACTACTTCGTTAGTGGAAAATTCATGATATCACTCCTCTTATATATATGTAATTCGTTACATAAATAGTTAGAAAATAAAGCTTATTGATTATTTTAAAAAGGAGAGGGTTACCTTATACTGAGAATAATCAAAAGGATATAACGGAATGGGGAATGATACATGTTAAAGAGCGCAATTGTTATAGGTGGAAGTGTTGCTGGAAAACTATCTGCAAAGGCCTTATCAAGATATTGTCAGAAAGTAATCATCTTAGAGGCAGGGCCAAATTGGGAGGAAAAAACACCAAGAAAGCGAGTACCGCAAACCTATCATCCGCATGTTCTACTAAAAGGTGGAGAAGAGGCCATCGAAGAATTGTTCCCGTGTTTTCTTGATAACTTAATTGCGGATGGGGGAATTATCAATAACTTTACTCGAGATTTAAAATGGCATCATTTTGGGTTTTGGAAACAGCGATTTACTGGGGAACTAGTGATGGTACAACAGAGTAGGCCATTGTTGGAATGGCATTTACTGCAGCGGATTAATCAGGTGGAAAATATAGAGGTCAAATATGAAACACGTGTTGAACAACTATTGGCCAATGAACGCTATAGCAAAGTTACAGGGGTTAAAGTAAAGTATCTGCAAACACAAGAGGAAGAATCCATTGCTGCTGACTTAGTAGTTGATGCTAGTGGATTTGGCTCTAGGAATATGGAGTGGTTAAAGCCGTTTCGTATACATGTGAAAGAGGAGAAGGTCGCGATTAAGCTTTTTTATGCTACCCAATATTTTCGTTTGCAGCAGGAGGAAGAAATGGATTGGTGTAATCTATTGATCTCACCTAGCTTTCCTGAAAATCCCTATGGAGCTTTTATTCAATCTGTAGAAGGTGGACGATTTTCTATAACCTTTAGTGGTTATGCTAATGAACAGCCTCCAAAAACGGAAAAAGCATTTCATGCGTATGCCAAAAAAATACCAGTACCTGATGTTGCGCAATTTCTCGAAAAAACGCAGCCGATTTCCGAGATCAACATACATAAGATACCCTATCAAGTATGGCGAAGATTTGATTTAGCCAATGTACCAGCTGGTCTCTTGATTGTAGGTGATGCCCATTGTCGTTTTGACCCAGTTTTTGGACAAGGAATATCCGTTGCTGCCATGGAGGCATTAGCACTCCAATCATGTTTAGCTGATCAGGAAAATATGGATCATAAATTTAATAAGGCATTTCATAGAAGAATAGCTAAGCTCATATCTACTCCGTGGGATATGGCAACCACGGAAGTGTTGAGACATCCTGATATTAAGGGGGAGAGGTCTATTATTTTACCATTTAAGCAGTGGTACACGAGAAAGATTTATGATTTATCCGCTATAGATCCTGATATTTATCTTCGATTAGTAAAGGTCATGAATTTGCTACAGCCTCCAACGCATCTTTTTCATCCAACAGTAGGAAATGCCATTTTGAAAAACAAGATAGCGCATAAGAATAAATAAAAAAACTAGCAATGCTATGCAACCCTAAAAAGTTTATCCCGCATTTAACTGGCAGTAAGCCTTCAATTTATTTTCGATTTTTTCCAATAATTTTATTGCGGTTGATATAAATCGATGATATCCTTTTCAAAGGAGGAGATCGTTATGAGATATATGATCATGAGAACGCTATAATCCATTTGCTTTTTTTCGGAGGTACATAATTATTTCCGAAAATATCAGTTATCTCAAGAAAAAAAGCAACTATGGAGGCGTAGACTATGAAACAATTAATAACCAATAAACTGACGGAAGTGCAAGAGAAGATTAATTATTCAGGGACAGTGCTTGTGAAAAACGAAAGGCAAGTCTTAGCAAAAATACAAGCAGGCTACAGAAATCGGGCAGAGCAACTGCCAAATGAAATGGATACTAAATTTGGTATTGCTTCTGGGTGTAAATTGTTTACAGCGATTGCTATTTGTCAGTTAGTGCAAGCTGGAAAGCTATCTTTTCATGATCATCTAAAGGATTGCATCGGGATGGAGCTACCACTTTGGGACGATACCATTACGATACATCAGTTACTTACACATACTGCTGGGGTACCAGACTATTTTGATGAAGAAGTGATGGATGATTTTGAAGAATTATGGAAAGAGCAGCCCATGTATCATCTAAGACAATTACATGATTTTCTTCCTCTTTTTCATAATCAACCGATGAAATTGAAGCCGGGGGAGCGGTTCCACTATAATAACACGGGCTATATATTGCTTGGTTTGGTAATTGAACATATAAGTGGACAGGAGTTTACTGCCTATATAAACGACCATATTTTTCAAAGAGCGAACATGCATGATTCGGGATATTTTTCATTCGACCAGTTGCCTGGACAGACAGCTTTAGGGTATATAGATGAAGCAAATGGAAGCTGGCGAACGAATCACTATTCTTTACCTGTTCGTGGCGGGGCAGATGGAGGAGCTTTTATAACCGTAGAGGATATGGCAAAGCTTTGGAGTTCCCTGCTCAACCATCAATTATTGAATCGAGATCTTACGAAGCTGTTATTTACTCCTCATGTACATGAGGAAGGAAATACGTATTATGGGTACGGGGTCTGGCTTGACAAACAGGATGACTCTATCTTCAAGTACCATGTAATGGGCTATGATCCAGGAGTTAATTTTAACGCTTGTTATTATCCGAAAAATGATATTATATTTGTTGCATGCTCTAATACTTCGACAGGATCATTTCATGTGATGAAGGAATTAGAAAATAATTTATAAAAAATTGGCAGTTCCGTCTGGGGCTGCCAATTTTTTATAGTATACATATTTCACTTCCCACTTGTTAAGCAGCGATAACATAACTGCCCCTTGTAGTGAGGGTATAAGGGTGTCTTTAGAAATGCATAATGACGTGGTTTCTGACATAGCTGTATTTAGTCATATACACTTAGTAACTTCTCCACGCTTTCTCATATTTTTCAATGAGACTAGGGCGAATAAGTGTGTTTACGTCAAGTGCTACTTCATTCCCTTTATCGTCCGTTATTTCCTGATCTATATCCTTCCCGAATGTTGTAAGACCTTGTAACACCTCATTCGTAAGGAATTTGGTATCTACAGAGATGTCAGCATTATCTAGCTGGACCTCTTCCCGTTTTGCCAACACAAACCCCCAATCTCCAAAGCTTGGGATATCGACATGGAGGTTATCTGTATACAGATTAGCAGCCTGAACAGTCTTATCTATTGACCAATATACCTCTGTTGCAAAGGTCGGACTTGTTGCTTGAATCATAATGGAACCACTAGGCCTTAGATGATTCCTGAGCAGCTGATAAAACTCAAGCGTATATAGCTTGTTTAAAGACTCATTATTAGGATCTGGCAAATCTACAAGAATGACATCATATAAGGTTTGGTCCTTTTTTAAAAACTGAAAGGCATCCGTATTGATAATTTCAACCCGGTCATCTTGAAAAGCATCTTTATTCAAGCTAGTCAATTCATGATTTGTTTTTCCTATTTCCGTTACTCTTGGGTCTAGATCAACCAATGTCATCGATTCTACTTCATCGTATTTTTGTAATTCCCGCAGTGCCAGTCCATCTCCACCGCCAAGAACGAGTACCTTGTTCTTGGATGATGATGTAGCCATAGGCGTGTGTACTAATACTTCGTGGTAGCGATATTCATCTTCGGAACTGAATTGTAGCTGTCCATCAAGAAATAATCGTAAATCCCCTTGTTCTTTTGTTAAAATGACTTGCTGATAGTCGGTTTGTTCATTGTATATGATTGGATCTTTGTATAGTTTTTGTTCAAACATAAATGCGGTTTTTTCACCAAATAAAACTCCTAGCACCAGAACAAATAAAATTATTATTCCAGCTATCAAATGACGCTTAAAGGTAATTATTTCTTTTTTAAAATAGATTAATATCCAAAGTGCTATTACAACATTTATAATTGCTACAATAAATGCGGTTTTAACTAATCCGAATTGTGGGCGAAACAGATAGACAAATAATAATCCACCAATTAAACCACCAGCATAATCGGAGAAAAGTACTCTTGCTGTACTCTTTTGTACAGTTACTCCAATTTCATTTGCCTTGCGAATTAAAATAGGTAGCTCGACACCTGTTAACCCCCCAACTACTAAGGTAATGAAATAAAGGAAAAATGCATCCATTCCAGAGCTTAAAAATGCAGTAACACCGAATAATACAAAGGTAGAGAACCCTGCAAGCATTCCAATGGAATATTCAATCCAAACAAAGGATAGGATTAAATTTTTTGTTACTTTTTCACTTACGGAAGCACCAATTCCCATACCGGTTAGGAAAAGGGAGATCGTAAGCGTATATTGTTTCACGCCATCTCCTAGCAGATAAGATCCAGCTGCACCGAATAATACTTCAAAGATAATCCCGCAAATGGATACAATACCAGAAGCCCAGTAGATGGCCTTGCTTTTTTTCATATTTAAATCAGTCACAAGTAGGTCCCCTTGTATAAAAGATCTTTTTGTTGTTGTGTAAAGTTTACCCTGCATACAACTGGCAGTAATACCCCGACTTCACGCAACAGTGAAACTATTATAGGAAAGAGGGGGGTAACAACTGCCAGTAAATGTCCGATTGGTTCAAGGGCCTTTAGGTCATACCCTTGTGGTACTAGCCATCCTTGGGGGTTAAACAAAACCCCCAAGGAATGAGGCTTCACTATCTTGCTAGTTTAACTTCAAATATGAGACAAAGTCCAAACAATAGACCCACAAGTCTATTATGCTATCATGCGTATTTACGTGTTCCTTTTATTCTCCCAAACTCGGTTCTGTTTAGAACGTGAATAGCACATATTCATGTTTATAAATGGAGATGAGAGATAACTAAACCGAGCGTATATCTTAATAATGGGATGATTTCCACGGGTACGGCCTAAGCAAACTCGGCTAAGCAAAATTCGCTTAGCCGAGTGGAGCTTTAAACTCATGCTGTTACCGCAGGATATGGAAGGCTCCAGCAGCGATACATCGCACGCAGATAAAGCGTTCTTCTATTTTCAAGGAGTCACCCATATTTTACCTGCATAATGAACGGACTATTGTTTCCATTCTTTTGGTAGCGATCATCACCATTTGAACGATAAAACGCTGAACTACTATCTGGATATAACGTCGTATACTCGGATTATAGCTTCGGTTTCCTTTATTTTCACACATGATTATTTCATGTATAAAACGTTATGTTATGGAAGCACCGATCACGAATCCTAGTCCGATAGAGACACACATGCTAATGATGCCAACAGAAATGTTTCCTTTTAATAGCTGCTCTTCCACAGAGAATTTACGTGTGAATAATTCAAATAATAAGTATGCAAGCATCTGCAGTACAATCCCAACCGCACCCCAGATAATCGTATCTACGATACTAGCACTATGATAAATGGAGAATGCTAAAATAATACAAATACCAACAATTTTTCCTCCGATAGATAATGAGACTGCATGATTACCTTTAAGTACTTCATCCCAATCCTTATATTTCCTTGTCATTGCTTCAAAAATAGCTAATCCGATTAAAACAATCGCGATAGCAATGAGGAAGTATACAACTGTTAAAATAAATGGCTCCATGTTATTCATCCTTTCTCTTGTTACTAATCAACTTTCTTACGTTTTTCAAACTACTTTCCAGCCCCTGGACCGCCTCCGCGAACAGAAGATGATCTAACCGATTTAGAGGAGTCACCTGAATTCTTGTAGAAACCTCCTGAGGAAATGTAGCCTCCGTAACAGTCATTTGTATTCTTACATTTATTTTTCCTTTTCTTAGCCCAATCGTCAACATCTAGTACTTCGTCCAACACCCAAAGTGCAAATAACCCGTTAAAAAAGTTTGGATTATAATTATCACGTACGAATTGTTGAGAGGCTATTTCAACGGTAGAGTTATCTGGATCATTCTCATCCTCTGTAATAATAATAAATAAATCATCATAGACGAGTGCTTGCTTTTGATCGGTCTTCTCACTTACCTTGTTGGGCTCTTGATACTCCTGTAACTCAGTAACTACCTCATCAATGCTTTTATTCTCTGCTATGTAAATCTCAGAAACATCAGAGGAACTTTCTTGACTAGTAACAACATCCTGAAATGTATAATTTGTATCGATAAATTCAGCAATCCCATCTTTAAAAAATGATCCGGTCGTTGTTCCAGCTTGACTATTACCACATGCAGATAGCAGGAGCATAACAGATACCAAGATAAAGAAAAGTGATCGTTTCATAAGTTTCACCTTCTTTTTTGGAAATCTATCTATTAGAGACACTCAGGAGGATATTCCTTCTGAGTGTCTAGAATATACTTGTTAAACGCTGTACGTGTTTGTATTATTCTTTACCTAATTTTTTTTTGAGAGCAGCAAGCTCATCATCGACATCGCTTTTCTCTAACGCTTCAAATTCATCATCTAAGCTACGGTTTGAACTGCGTAAATCTTCACTGGTTTCAGCCTCTGCTTCAAATTTTAATACTTTCTCTTCCATACGTTCGAAGCCTTGTTTTGATTCATCGCTACCAATCCCAGATAGGGTACGATTCATTTTAGTTCTAGTTTTTGCCGATTCAGCTCTTGCTTTTAATGAATCTTTTTTGAGCTTCATTTCTTGGTACTCTGCTTTCATTTCATCAAGCTTATTGCGTAATGAAGCGGAGTCTTGTTTAGCGCGTTCATACGATTCTTTTAATGACTCAGCAGTTTGTTGATGCATCTTTTTGTCTTCTAGTGCGCGTTTAGCTAGATCGTCGTTACCTGCTTCGATTGCCTTAATCGCCTGTTCGTCTCGTTTTGTTACCATTTTTTGAGCATCTTCGTATTTCTTCTGCATCATTTTTTCATTGGCGATTTGTTTGGCAACAGCAGATTCTGCTTCACGAATATCCTCTTCCATGTCACGCATGAATTGATCAAGCATTTTCACTGGATCTTCTGCCTTATCTAAAACAGAATTTAATTCGGACTCAACAACGGTTTTCATTCGCTTAAAAAATTTAAACATGTTCATTCCTCCAAAATAGTATTTTATGTTACTTGCTAGCTATAATTTTCAACTCAAACTCTTCAATTTCGTAGCCTGTGCTAACTTCAATTTCATTGCCCCATTTTTCGATGGATAAGAATTTCTCTTCATCATCGTCGTAGTAATCAAAATAGTGACAAGTCATCCCTGATAGATTTTGACTACGGCCAACCCCTATTACTCTAGCGGTCCCTGATTCATCTAAGTAGTACGTTGTACCATCATATTCTAATTGTTTGGGGATCGGTTCTTGAAGCGGTAATTTTATCTTTTCATACATTCCGAGGTTGAGCTCATCATCCATTTCAACACTCAACCATATAGTTTTATGTGTACCCTCGAGCTGATATGCATGCCATTTAAAACCGTGATCATCGTAACTGATTTTTCCGACTACTTTATAGTCTTCTAGGTCAAAGGTTACAATGTCATTCATCTCAAGATTAAACATATTTCTCTCTTGTATTGGCTTATTGGTATCATTCTTTTTGCCAAATAAACGTCCCAATATACTCATCTATTCACCTCAACTTATCTTAGCATACTTTCATTATACTAGTACGAATGACAAATGTATAAGTTTCAGATTTTATCAAAATGTTGAGGACTTTTGTATGGGACAGCATTTCGTTAAGTGGATACGACAGAACTAATTTTGGCTTAGCTGGCCCTTCTAATATTTTGTGATTTGTGAGCCTTTAACTCTTCTTCTCCAAAAAATCGACAATTACTTTGCCAATCTTTGATCGGTTTAGAATCAACTTTATATATTCGGCCACATCATTAAGCGTAATTTGGCTATTGTTATAAAAATTTAAAATCTCCATTTATATTTCTTTCCAAACGCTATATTTTCTCATAAAAAATCTCCCCAGTAGGCAAACAGATTTATTTTTTCATCTGTCTATCTATCGGGGAGCATATTAGTTTTATTTAAAATATGACTTAGGGTACTTTTTTCTGTCTCTCATTCAGTTAGGTCTCGCCATGTTTACAAGATTTCTTTTATCTATTTTTTTGATCAAGTTTAGTTTTCCCTTTCAAACCGTAATATACTATCCAAAATACAATTGGAACAAATAGTGAATAAACTTTATTTTCTTCTGGTAATAAAAACAATAAAGCTACAAATATAATAATTGCTGGCACCAACAGTATAAAATACTTTCGTTTATCCATATAGAATCTCCTTATAAGTAAATATTTCCCTTGTTTTTTATTAACTTTAGTGGTTATTTTAGTCGTAATTCCACCGCGTTTTTTAGTTGAACTTTTGGGCATAGATGTTTTTATAGATGACGCCTTTCCATACCACTCTTTAACAGATATCATACCACTTTGAATCGCAACATGAACTTTTTTTCCTTTTTTAGTTAATTTTAAAATTTGCTTTGCTCTTTTTTGAGACTCTAAAGTAGAAGCAACTCCCACTGCTGAAATATAAGGACCTATTCCAGGGATAAAAGAGGCTCCAGCCCATGCAATTGTAGATTTATAACTAATATTCAACTTAGCAGCATATGCATTTGCATCAGCTTTAGTCATAAACATATCTATACCTTTACTGGTAGATTTATGACCTCCTACCTGATAAGTAGTTGTTGCAGCAACATAACCTCTTTTAGGTTTTTTTGCTGCTTCTACTTCGTGACTAAATGAATCACTAAAAGAAACAAAAGTTAAATAAAAGCTATTAGTAAGATTACAAAAAACTTCCCTAATTTCATAACCATCCCCCTAATTTCCATATTTATCTTTTTGCACATAAAATATTATAATATAAAAATGAAAATTTAGGGATATTTAAATGTTAAAATATTCCACATATTTTAACATTTAAATAGTCTGTTGGAACGCGAGAACAACCTATATATGAATCGTGTTTTTGGTAGTATGAGGAATGGATCCTTGTTTTTTTAAATTTTAAATGAAATATTCCATTTAAAATGTGCTATTGGTATGATGTAAGAAAATAATGAATAGGAGGAGTACAAATGAAAAAAATTGTACCCCATTTACGAATTAAGAATTGCAAGGATGAAATAGCATTTTATCAAAAAGTATTCGGTGGCGAGATCAGAAATACACAGATGTCAGATGGTATTGAGATGTTTCAGGGCCATGAAGGTAAGTATATTCATGCAGAATTGCATATAAATGAAGACTGTATTTTATATATGGCAGATGTATTTGATGAGGAGATTATTCAAGGTAGTGATGTCCTATTAGGTCTAGATCTAGAAAGTGAAGAGGAAATCACCAACATTTATGAAGCGTTAGCTAAAGATGGTGAGGTGAAAATGAAGTTACAAGATACCTTTTGGGGTGCAAAGCATGCAATGGTTACCGATAGAAACGGCATTTCATGGGAGTTAAATTATACGAAAAAAATTCAAAACGATGCTTGAGCGTAAGATATGGGAGGGTAAGCTAATGAAGCGAAAAGTAAGAACGATTCAACAGCCGCTATTACCAGAAGGTTTAAGTCAGATATCTTTATCGGATATTTCCAATGAAACACTAGTGGAAATCGGAAAGGTTACATATGTTGATGGTCCGATAGAAGCAGAGCATGTGCGGTTTGAGGAAGTTCATTTTAGAAATGTAAATCTAACGGGGTCAAAGCTGCCATTTTCTTCTTGGTCCAACAGTATCCTTGAAGATTGCGATCTGTCACATGTGGATTTTAGCAGGACCCGTTTTCATCGCGTATTATTCAAAAACTGTAAATTAGCTGGAACGGATTTTGATCAGACGGAACTTCGTGATGTTTATTGGCAAGAGTGTCAAGCTCCATATGCCTTATTTAATCAAATGGATATGCGTGATGTTTGTTTTACGAATTGTTTATTAAAGGGTGCGAATTTTTTAGATTCGAAATGGGACTATGTTCAATTCGGACATTCAACGATTGATGATGTCCAATTTACAGGTACGTCCTTAAAGAATGTTGATTTAAGCAATTGTCAATTTACAACGATTCATACGAATGCCGAAGAAATAAAGGGAGCAATCATTTCAGCTGAGCAAGCCGTTTCTTTTATCGAATTGTTTGGTGTGAAGGTAAAAGATTAGGGTACTGCATGAAGGAGAAGGTAAAGATGATACAGGTATTCGGTAAGGTCGTTGATTCTGAAACACGATGTATCCACTATCATTCCGAAAGAGATGTTATCGCCATTAAATGTAAAATGTGTCAAACGTATTATCCATGTTATTACTGTCACGAGGAAGCAGAAAAGCATACGTTTACTAGATGGAAGGAAGAGGAATTTTCTAATAAAGCCATCCTTTGTGGAGTGTGCAAAACGGAATTAACGATTAATCAGTATTTGCAAATGAGTAAATGTATGCACTGTGGATCTGTGTTTAACGAGGGATGTAGGCTACATCATCATTTGTACTTTGATTAAAGATAAAGAGAAATGTCTCCTAAAAATGTTAGATGAAGCAACTGGAATATGCGAAACTTCTGTGGTAATCGTAACGGTTGTGATGACCTCGTCATTATATCTCTACTCACGAGGAGGTTAAACTATTGCACGGATATTCCAGTTGTGTGAAAAGAGAGCTAAGTTTTGGGATGTAGTATTTGTGTTCTTTTTTAGAAAAACCCCCGCTGTAAAGCTATAACGTGCTATGAAAAGTAAAAATGCTATAAAAATAACTACTGAAAAATATCTGATTTCTCTCTAGTTAAGGGACTCCTCGTCTAAAATTGTCCTTTATACCAGCTAAAACACCCCAACTTAATAGAAATCATAATAATAATGAAAAAAAGGAGAAGCATACCCACCAAAAAAGTCCAATCCTGCCATTTAACCGTAAATGTTCTATAAAAGGTGCGTTGCCTCTCGCCGCTGAATCCTTTAGACTCCATAGCTACTGCTGTTCGTTCTGCTTTGCGAATTGCTCCGGCAAGTAAAGGGATTGCATAGCGTTTATATTGTTGTATGGATTCTTTTATTCCGTTAGCTCTTCGTACCCCTCTTATTTGATGTGCGGCACGGATTTGGTTAAGCTCATCTTTCATTAAAGGTAAAAAGCGATACCCAGCTAATACCCCATAAGCTAATTTTGGAGATAGCTTGCATTGCTGCATGAGACTTAGAATGAAATGCACCATATTTGTCGTGAAGATAAACATAAATGATAAGGATGCGAAGGCAAGCATCCGCAATGTTAATGCTAACGCTACCGTAACATCTTCCTTTGGTATATCCCAAAATAGAATCTCCATGGTATCATGTGGTCGATTTGGTTCATCAGCAAAGGCAAGCGTTGTCCAAAGCATACCAACGGATAATAGGATGATAATTAAGAAATAAAGCATGTATCGTTTCCAAGCAATTTTTCCACATACGAAAGTAAGGAGGATGGTGAATAAGCAATAAACTAGTGGTGTAAATGGATCAAACACAAAGGTCAATAGACACACTAATAGAATAACGGTAAAAGCTTTAATGCTTGGATTAAGTTGATTTAATAGCGAAGTCATGCTGATTCACCTCCAAATGTTGTTGCAGTTGAATTCGGGTTGGGTAGTCTAAGTGCCATCTTCGTAAGTCCGAATCCTTCCATAATTGGTCTGGTGATTGATCTCTTATAATTTCTCCGTTTTCTAAAACAAGGACACGGTCCGCATATTTGTCGACGATATCCATGTCATGTGTAACCATGATAATGGATGTGCCTTTGGCATGCCGTTCTTTTAACATTTGCATAAGCTTTAAGGTAGAAGCGGCATCCTGCCCGAAGGTAGGCTCATCTAGAAAGAGTATTTTTTGTTCATCGACAATCATTGTGGCTACACTGAGTCTCCTTTTTTGTCCCTGACTTAGCGAATAAGGATGGCGATGCTCGAATCCTTGTAATTGGCAATTGACTAGGGTGTAATGTACTTTCTCTTCTATATATGATTCTGAATATGGATGCAGACGTAAGCTGTAGGCAATTTCATCAAATACAGTGTCTGTAATAAATTGGTGCTCCGGATTTTGAAACACGTATCCAATCTCTTTTCGCAATAATTTTTCCTTCCAATTACGGATAGGATGCTGACGTAGGAGAATGTCTCCGTGTGTAGGAGCTTCAATACCACTAAGTACTTTTGTTAACGATGTTTTGCCGCTTCCATTAGCTCCAATGATTGCTACAAATGAGCTCTCATACAGATCGAAATCAATTTGATGAAGTACCCTTTTTTGTTTTTTATTTTGAGTAACACGCGAAGCAGATAGTATAATGTCTGCTTGGTGAGCTGCTGGTATTGTCTTTTCTAAAAAGCTATTGTCCATATATGTAACTAATGATGGGGTATCCTTGATTGTTAACGGTGGACTGATATAAGCAGCTTTGTTTTGTTCGGCTGCTGTAAGTACAAGTTTTGTTATTTTTGGCAGGCAAATCCCCTCTTCTAGCACGCTTTCTTTATTATCCGAAATGATCCGTGCTAGTGGGCCATCATACATACATTTTCCGTCCTTAGATAATATGAAAGAACGGTCGATAAAAGATACCCAGCCTTCCAATTGATGTTCGATAACGATTATTCCCATTGATTTTTTCTGTTTAATGGTTTGAATAGTCTTGATAAATTCTTGAGTCGCTTGTGGATCTAAATTGGCGGTCGGTTCATCCAAGATAAGTATCTCTGGTTCTAGTGCTAGCACACAGGCTAATGCTAATTTTTGTTTTTGTCCTCCAGAAAGGGATGAAATGACAGAGTGCTTGTCATCTATTAAGTCAACCATTTGTAATACTTCGTCTATTTTTCTAGCTATTTCAAGCGGCGGTGTACAAATATTCTCTAGGCCAAAGGCAATTTCATCTTCTACCGTTAACATACAAAATTGGCTTTCTGGATCTTGGAATACGACGCCAACTTGTTTGCTAATTGTACCGGGATGTGCATCGTGTATAGATTGACCGAATATGGTAACATCACCTGTCATTTTACCGTCTAATTCACGCGGGTATATACCATTTAAACAGTGTGTTAACGTACTTTTTCCGCTACCACTTGGTCCAAGTAGTAGCATGGTTTCCCCTCTGTCTAACTGAAAGCTCAGATTAGAGATGATTGGTTTATCATTATCTTCATGAAACCAGAGTGAAAGATTAGATACGTTGATCATGATGCGGAACGTTCCTTTCTGATTTGTTTACCAAGCGCAAAACTAGATAGTACGCCTGTTTTCGCGAGTGAATCACTAATTGCTTTTCCGAGCAAACCTGAAATGATTGCCCCACTAATCATTCTTATACATAACATACCTAATATGTATGGAGTACTTAAGGCAGTATAGCCTGATCTAAAATATCCCCAAACAAAACTAAATATAGCTGCTCCAACACCGGCTAACATTAATACCCAAAGTGAATAGCGTTTCCATTTTGTTAGCGCAAAGGCAGCTTCTGCGCCAAGACCCTGTATAATACCCGTAATAATAATGATTGGTCCCATAGCATTACCGAGGAGCATTTCTACCGTTGCAGCAATTGTTTCTGACAAAAATGCAGCTCCGGGTTTACGAATGATATAAGCCGCAATAATGGATACAATAAACCAAATACCAAATATAAAGTCATATCCTATGGGTCCCATGAACGACACGAGAATTTTTCCAATAGGTAAAAATGCTAAATAAACGATACCGAAGACTACGGAAAGAACAGACATAACAATTATTTCCTTTAGCTTCCAATTATTCAAAGTATCTCCCCCTTTTTAGATGGGCTATTTGCAGATATGGTGGTTGTCATAACTAGATGTGATGAATAACTACTTTCTAAATTTGTAAAAACACGTTCAAGTCCATCGAATATAAGTTTTCCATCCCCGTCTAGCCTTGTAGCATAGTGGATAGAGCTAACCTTAACCCCATGGAGCTTCATTTCCTCAATTTGGTTATAAATGATGTTCATATAATTTCCTCCACCCAACGGATAAAGGGAAAATTTGCCGGCAACTTCTTGCTGAAGGTTATTTGTATTTAAATTTAATCGATGGTCGTCCGTTGATAGATATACATCCCCATCGGAGTCTCCCGGACAGCCGATGGAGTAGGTGGCACTAAACACGACATGGTGTCCTGTGCTAGCCGCATGCAAAAAAAGTGCCTTGGTTACATCAAAAACATGTGTGATCTTGCCACGTACACAGGTTTCTACATCTGTTGTTTTAATCCAAACCTTAGATGTATCTACGTTTTTCAGTGAAGTTGTAATTACATCTACAAATTGATCTGTCATTGGATAGATGGCAAAAGAGCAACCAGCAATCCGACTATTAATACAGTTCAATGCTTGTTCGTTCATATCATTTTCCTCCTAATAAATAGTCATGTCAGTGAAGTTATACATAAATAAAAAAGACTGCATTCTTTGGGAATGCAGTCTTCAAAAATATATGTAGGCTATGCCTATAAAACGATATATGAACGACTGCACTTCCCCACGCTAGTATTATCTAGATCGGGTTATAAGGGTCAGAGTAGTCTCTTCTCAGCCATGTACATAGCTCCCCTAGTGCAATTTAAAATAGATATGCAGTTTTTATGTATTTATATATTCTACTAATAGAATAGTTCAATTAGTGCTTTTTGTAAATACGATAAGTGATATACTGTGAAATAAAGCAACTTATAGAACTGCTAGACTTTTTGACTTGATACCTCACATTGCAATGAAGTACATGAACAATGTAATCAAAAGAGTAATAAGCTAAAATGTTGGGTGTATAAGAGAATAGTGAGCAGTTATCATTCTCTAGAATTATACTTATTCTGTATCCGATGTACCTCGTCCATTAACTCGTTGCCAATAATCGTAGTCATCTGATCGTATACAGCTTTCCATGCATTCTTCCATTGCTCTCTTTCTCTTGTTGTAAGAAAGTGAATAGTAACAACATCTTTTTTTCTTAATTCACGTGTATAATGATCATTCATCTCAATCGCGTGACGTTTCCCCCAATCCGTTGCTTCACTTAAGGCAGCTTGAATGGCTGATTGATTATATTCAGATAATGATTCCCAAAAAGGCTTATTAATAAAAACACCGTATCCGAGATAACCGTGATTGCTCATAGTTACAAACGGTTGATGCTCATAGAATTTTTTAGAGTAAATATTAGAAATCGTATTTTCCTGTCCATCAATAAAATGTACTTCCAAGTTTTGATAAGTTTTATTAAATGGTAAGCTACTTGTGCTAGCATGTACTTGATTAAATTGTTCCTTAATAACAGGACTAGGCATAATACGGAAATGGAGTCGGTTTACATCATCTGGTAGTTTGATAACGTGTACTTGATTCGTAAGCTGTTTATAACCGTTATACCAAAAAGTCAAGCCCTTCACGTTTGTATTATGAAGGTTTGCAAGCAATGTTTTCCCTATTTTACCCTCATATGCTTCCGTTACTGCCTCGTGTGTAGGGAATGCATAGGGGAGATCAAGGATACCCCATTTGGGAAATAGCTCACTTACCTTAGCTGTTGCCGGGGCAATCATTTCAACATTCCCATTTTGGATGGCTTCCCACTCATTGGTGTCATTATATAGAGACCCATTTGCATAAATGTGGACTTTGATTCTTCCATTTGTTTTTGCTTCTACAAGTTGAGCAAACTTCCGGGCTGTTTGTCCCTTTGGTGTGTCAGTCGCAACAACATGACTAAACCGAATGATGATTTGTTCACGTAATCCCTCTTGTTCATCATCATAATCATCTGTTCCACGAATTGTCTCGAAGTCAATTCCAATTACGACAGCGGAAACAAGTCCTGTTATAATAAATGTTAGAATTATAAAAAAGTTTCGCAAATAATTACCTCCATGAACTAAATAGAGAAAGTTCAGTGTGTGGTCATTCATCCCGCATATAACCGCAGTAAGCTCCCGCTTCAAGTAATAAAGAGAAACCAATATGGGCGATGGATCGACTGCCGGTAAATGTCCGATTGGTTCGGGCCTCCATGGAAGTAGGTCACAAAGGCGTTGCCACAGGAAGTGGCGAATGAAGCCTTTGTACGTATTTGTTTTAGTAAAAACGGACGGAAGTTTTACTTTATCCCGCATATAACTGGCAGTAAGATACCCACTTCAAGCAATAAAGAGAAACCAAAATGGGAAGTGTGGAACAACTGCCAGTAAATGTCCGATTGGTTCACCTAACCATCCGTGGGGATAAACAAAACCCCCCCACGGATGGAAGTTTCACTTTATTTTATCATAATATTCTATCAATCATTAAACTTAAGGAGAAGTGGGGAATGGTAAGTCTTCGTAAAATGCCAATTAGACTAAAGATTATGATTCTATCTTTTGGGATTGTTCTATTTACGCTCTTAATTGGTGGCATTATGCTTATCGGCAATCTTTTTCAAGGAAAAGAAGAAGGGCTTGGTGAGCGTGGACTTATGACAGGGAGGATCGTGGCGAACTTACCAGAAATAAAGGATTCAATTGTAAAAGCACGAGGCTGGAAAACAATCAATCCAATTGTTGAGCGAATACGTACGATTAATCAAGTTGATTACATTGTTGTTTTAAATATGAACCGTATCAGATTCTCCCATCCAATCGAAAAACAGCTCGGAACGGTATCGTCAGGGAAGGATGAAGGGGCTGCTTTTGCTGAGCATAGTTATGTTTCAAAAGCGAAGGGGGAACAAGGAACTGCTATCCGTTCTTTTGTTCCAATTGTTAATGATAGTTTTGAACAAATAGGAGTAGTGCTTGTCGGAAATATGCTCCCATCATTTTGGAACATACTTTTATCTATACGAGTAGAAATAATGATCATTGCTTTACTGACAATAGCCTTTGGAATCATTGGTTCTTATTTATTGGCAAGACATGTTAAAGAACAGACGTTTTGGATGGAGCCATATGAGATAGCGAGGGTGCTAAAAGAGAGAACAACAGTTTTTCAAGCAATGCATGAAGGCGTTATTGCTGTAGATCGTGATGAGCGGTTAGTTGTTTTTAATGAAAAGGCAAAAGAGATTTTACATATTGAAATGGATGTTAATGATGCTCTCATGAGTACGGTCTTGAAAGACAAAGTAATGGTACAGCAATTAAGAGGGCAGACGGCAGCTTATAATGAAACATTGAGAGTTCATGAGAAGCTAATTATGTTAAATCGGATTCCAATAGAAATAGAAAACGAACGGATAGGCTGTGTGGTGGTTTTTCAAGATCGGACAGAAGTTACAAAGATGGCAGAGGAGTTAACAGGTGTAAAAGCTTTTGTCGATGCATTACGTGTTCAAAATCATGAACATATGAATAAGCTTCATACAATTGCAGGATTAATTCAGTTAGAAGAAAATGAGCGAGCGTTGGAATATGTTTTCCAAACGACACAGAAGCAGGCGTCCTTAACAAGGTTCATGATGCAACGAATTAAAAGTTATAGTATTGCAGGTTTGCTTATTAGCAAGATACGTAGAGGTGAAGAGCTAGGAATTGATGTTAGAGTGGATGGTCAAACGTCAATAAAAGCATTTCCAACTGTGTTTAACAATCATGATATGGTGCTCATACTAGGGAATTTAATTGAAAACGCAATTGACGCATGTGCTATATCAGAGATAAAGCAAAAAAGGATTAATATCACAATTTATCAAAATGAAACGGATTGTATGATAAAAATCATTGATAATGGAATTGGTATCGTTGATACGGATCGAATTTTTGAAAAGGGCTATACGACCAAAGGGAAATCCGGATCAGGAATTGGCCTATATTTAATACAGCAAATGATATCCAAGGCAGAAGGGACTATATCAGTTGATTCAGTATTACATCAGGGGACACAAATTATTATAACGATTCCAATGATGTTGAGAAAGGAAGGGTTCCGTGATAAGAGATTCAGAAGTGAAAGTATTGCTGATTGAGGACGACCCTATGGTACAAGAAGTCAATAAAAGAATGGTAGAAAGGGTAGAGGGCTTTCACGTTATTGCAATAGCCGAAAACGGGAAGCAAGGCTTGGAATTATGTCAATACAACAATCCCGATCTCGTTCTGCTGGATATCTATATGCCTGAACAAGATGGTATCGCAGCACTTAAAGCGTTAAGGGAGTTAGAGTTGGATTTGGAGGTGATTATCATTTCCGCAGCTAATGAAATGAATATGGTTCGTAATATGCTACATCACGGAGCTCTCGATTATATTATTAAACCATTCAAATTTGATCGTCTTGTTCTGGCACTGACTAAGTATAATCGTTATCGTCGCCAATTTAATGCAAGTGAAAAGGTAGATCAGCAAACGATTGATGTCTTAATGATGCAGAATGAACAGAATAGTAGACAAGGACATTTGCTGCCTAAAGGCTTAAATAAACAAACATTGAATCAAGTAATTGAATTTTTAGGCTCCCAGAATGAGCCTGCTTCAGCAGATAAAGCAGCTGAAAGTATAGGTATTGCACGGGTTACCGCAAGGAGATATTTGGATTACTTAGAGAAGATGGATCGCGTAGAGATTATCCTCCAGTATGGTGTGGTTGGTAGACCAGTTAATCGATACAAGCTTATTTAATGGCTATCTAAAAGACCAATATGAACAAAATGTACAATATGTTCATATTATTCTTAAAATAAAATGAAAGCGTTATCATATAGAAAAGGATTTTAAAGGAGGGTACTTGTTTTGAAAAAATACCTTGTGTTGATATGTATGTTTTCAATTATTATCGCTTTATCAGCTTGTGGAGAGGAAGAAGCAGCCGAACATTCGGAGGAAGTTAGTGGTGATGGTCAACCAATTGTTTTTGGGACTGGCGGTACTTCGGGAACGTACTACCCCATTGGCGGAGCATTAAAGCCTATTTTTGAAGAAAGTGATTATATTAATAATGTCACTGTCGAGTCTACTGGTGCTTCCGTAGCGAATATTCAGAATATGCAGGATGGGTTAAATCAGATGAGTATTATTATGAGTGATGTAGGTTACGATGCGCTTCAAGGAAAGGGACAGTTTGAAGGTAATCAAGTGGATGTGCAAGCAATGGCTGGTATGTATCAAAATGTTGTTCAAGTTGTCGCAACAGCGGACAGTGGAATCGAAGCAATCGAAGATTTGGAAGGAAAACGTGTTGGTGTTGGTAAAGTTGGTTCAGGAGTCGAGCAAAGCGCTAAAAAGGTATTAGAGGTACTTGGATTATCATACGATGATCTTTCCAAAGTAACGCATACTGGTTATGCGGATAGTGTACAGGAAATGAAAAACGGAAATTTAGATGCAGCATTCTTCACCTCTGGAGTACCGAATAGTAATATAACTGATTTAATGCAGCAAAACGAAGTAGTATTTGTAGAAATTAACGGTGAAATTGCAAAAAAACTAATGGAGGCGTATCCATTCTATAAAGAATTTACGATTCCAGCTAGAGATGAGGCGATGTATAACCTAGATCGAAAGGTAAATACGGTTGGTATTCAAAACATAATTACTGTTTCTCCAGAGCTTAGCGAAGATCTCGTATATGATTTGACGAAACGATATTACGATTATTTAGGAAGCGAAGAGGTATCTATAAGTGCATTAAAACAACTCGATCGGGATGACTTGGCCGAAGGTTTGGTAGTCCCAATCCATTCAGGTGCTAAAAAGTTTTATGAAGAACAGGGGATTTTAAAATAAGATGCTTCAATAAAAGGATGTCGCGACTTAAATGGATAGTGATAACGATTATAATGGTTGGGCTAGGTGTGTTGCTCGTACCAGTAAATGCAATACTTGTATCACAAGGAACAACCATCACCTATGCTTTTCTTCAAAATGATGATGTTTTTTCTTTACAGTGGATTCATTCTGTTGAAAAGGAAGCCTGGGTGGAAAACTTCATAGTTGATGATCAAATTATTTCATTAGATTCCACCAAATTTAAAACATTTGGTGCTGGAGTTCCTACATGGTCAGAGCATTCAACCGAAGTTCAAGATGGTTGGGTATATATGCAGATAGATAGAGTGATTGGTGCCGAGCTAGTGCTAAGGTCTTCGCTAATGAATGATTACCAGTTGATCTATCAAAAGAAAAGATACCCTTTGGAAGCAAGTAATATGGCTTATATAATAGAGGCTAAACAAGCGCCTCTCTTCTTCATTCTATGGACAACAGTAAAAGAAATGGTGGGATGATATATGAATGAAAAAGCAAATTTGGAGGGGTTTGAACGGGAAAGCAATGTACGTACACAATACCCATTAGTTATAGGCATCCTAATTACCGTGTTAGCAGCTGGATTAGGTTTGTTTCATCTTTATACGTCATATGCTGGTTCACTTGTAGATATCAAACAACGTAGTCTTCATTTATACACATTAATGGTGTTAGGTTTTTTATTATATCCTATAATGAAAAAAAGAAAGCACAACGGTATCCCCGTCTATGATTATCTGTTTGCGGGGATATCCCTCCTACTTGGTATTTATATGCTTGCATCTGCTAACCGAATTATTGAATCTGGTGGTCAAATTAACGATATAGATGTTTATGTCGGTATTGCTGTCCTTATTATATTATTTGAGATTACAAGAAGGGTGACGGGGTGGGGACTAACGTTACTCGCATTTGGATTTCTTGCTTATGGGTTTTACGTAAAGTTATCCATATATCCTGAGCTAACAGGTCCCATTATATTAAGTGTTTCGAAAGGAATTCTATCTCATTTAATCTACATCACAGAGGGAATCCTAGGGACAGCAATCGGAGTATCTGCTAGTTATATTATATTATTTATTATGTTTGGTGCATTTTTAAGTAAATCGGGAATGGGGCAGATGTTTAATGATCTGGCAATGGCGGTAGCTGGTCATACGAAGGGTGGACCAGCTAAGGTGGCTGTTCTGGCAAGCGGCTTTTTAGGTTCAATTAATGGTTCCGCTATCGCAAATGTAGTGACAACGGGTGCTTTTACGATTCCGTTAATGAAAAAAGTAGGATATCAGAAGAATTTTGCAGGGGCTGTCGAGTCTTCTGCTAGTGTTGGTGGGCAAATATTACCTCCAATAATGGGAGCAGCAGCCTTTATCATGGCTGAGAATCTAGGTATACCATATACAACAGTGATCTTAGCTGGAATTATTCCTGCATTATTATTTTATATTGGTATTTTACTCCAGGTCCATATTAGGGCTTCTAAGCTTGGTTTACGTGGATTAAATAAGAATGAGTTGCCAACTGTGAAGGAGGTATTAATCCAACGTGGTCATCTCCTGATTCCAATGGCTATCCTATTGTATTTGCTATTTACAGGGAAGACGCCATTCTACGCAGCGTTTTGGTCGATTGTATCAACGATTATTATTACAGGTACTGGAAGAATGTTACTTATCGGAATGGCAGTTTCTTTATTTCTTATATTTGAATCTCAGATAAGAGCACTCCTATCAGGGATAAGTATGCCGATGTTACGTGATAACTGGTTAGAGCTTGGGCTAATTGTCCTGATACCTTTAGTCATTAATCTTATACGTAAAAAGGCAAAGGTGAAAGCAGAGGAAATAGATGTTCGGGATTTTTTTGGGGCATTGGAAAAAGGTGTTCGTACAACCATTCCTGTGGCAGTTGCTTGTGGTGCGGTTGGCATTATTGTAGGTATAGCTTCTTTAACCGGTGTAGCGCTTGAGATTGCAAGCTCCATCGTAAGTGTCGGTGAAATGATTCAGAGTCCCCTTGTTCAGCTTTTAATCACAATAGCGTTAACGATGGTCGCGTCGATTATTTTAGGGATGGGATTACCAAGCATTCCAACCTATATTATTACAAGTACAATGGCAGCCCCAATATTACTACAATTACCATATTTTAGAGAATTAGCTGGAACAGATGAAACAGCTATTTTTGTTGCACATATGTTTGTGTTTTATTTTGGAATTTTTGCTAATATCACTCCGCCAGTTGCGTTAGCTGCCTTTGCAAGTTCAGGTATTAGCGGTGGTGATCCGATGCGTACAGGCATGCAAGCAATGAAACTAGCAATTGCTGGATTTATTGTACCATTTATGTTCGTCTTTTCTCGTGAAATGTTGATGATCGATGCTACGATTGGGAATCTACTACTTATTACGGTGACTTCACTAACAGGGGTTTTTCTTTTATCCGTAGCAGCTGAAGGCTTTTTGAAGGATGCACTTCCCTGGTATATCCGAGTGATGGCAACCTTAGGAGCATTGCTGCTCATCTATCCTGGTATTTGGACAGATATGGCAGGCATATTAGCTCTTATTTTAGTTCTATCCTCCAACTGGCGAAAAATAATAGAAAGAGAGAGAGAAAATCAGGTCGGTTAATAAAAATAAATGATAAAAAAGATGTTAATTATCCATGCAAAAGCATCGATATCAACATCTTTTTTAATAGTCTAGGAAATTATAAAATTAGCCGTGGATAAATAGGGGTGTGTTGAGACGCGTCCAGCTCCAGCATCCAGAAACGAGGCGACTCACGAATCGTATTACGATAAGTCATCATCGGCACATCGTAATTTCTTTATCTTAGTTGACTCGCTCCAGTCGCTACGTATCTAGTCGGGTGCTTATGCTTTTGTTATCCCACAAACAACTGGCAGTAATACCACCACTTATTGAAGTTTCATTTTATATTTACTCATGCTCACCATTTCGGTAAGCTTCATTTAAGCTTTTGTAATCCTATGATATAATAGATATTAGACTGATAAAGGAGGTGAATATAAGTGATGATAGAATTATTAAATGAAGTAGTTAATGATGTGTCGCCATTCTATCTATATATTAGTATATTACTTACGATTGTATCTACCTATCAATTCTTAACAATAGATGCGCGAAATATTATAGAAAATAATAATATTTTGACAAGGGAATATCATAATCTACGTGTACGGTTATTGCCAATGCAAGAATTATTTGGCGAATGTAGAGAGGTTATTGAATGGTTAATTAAAAAGACAAATCGAATAGCATCGCCTGATGATGATACAGACAACGAATCCTTCTCGTTCCAAGCAAATGAATTATCAAAACGAGGAGGACAACAATGGATCGTCAATTTATATTCACATTCCTTAAGAAATATAGTGTAATTAGTATTATTCTTGTAATCTTTTTAACGGGTTGCCAAGGTGATACTAGCGCTGCAGGTTTTTTTAGTTTTGAAAATCCCTTTTCGCAGCTTATCAAATATATTGCCATACTGTTTGGTGGCGACTATGGATTATCAATCATCGTTCTAACGTTGCTTATTCGTTTGCTTTTAATGCCATTATCTTTAAAACAAACGAAAAGTGCTGCAAAGACGAAAGAAAAGATGAGCGAAATGAAGCCTGACATGGATGCTATTACGGATAAGTATAAGGACAAAAAAGATGCAGAGTCGAAAGCAGAGATGCAAAAGGAAATGATGCAACTCTACCAGAAGCATCAATTTAACCCTTTAAGCTCATTGGGGTGTTTGCCGATGCTTATTCAATTTCCGATTATCATAGCGGTTTACTATGCGATTAGGAATTCGCCAGAAATTGCCGCACATTCATTTCTCTGGTTCGATTTAGGACAGGTTGATTTGATTCTACCATTTGTCGCAGCGGCTATTTACTTTATTCAATCGAGAGTATCGTTAACAGGGATGGACGAAAAACAGAGGAAGCAGATGGCGGTTATGTCGCTCTTATCGCCTGTTATGATAGGGTTTATTTCCTTTAATGCACCTGCTGCATTACCATTATATTGGACGGTTAGTGGACTGTTTTTAGTTCTTCAAACATTGTTAGCAAAAAGATTGTACTATCCGAAAATCCAACATTAAATAGCGTTGACATCCGAATGTATCCTATTTATAATTACTCGAGTGGAATGGATAGTAGAAAACATTCCGTGCGGGAGAGGTTCTTAGCTTTAACCCTCTATAAAAAACTAAGGACAAATGATGTAATAAAAAGTCATGTGCCTTAGGCCATGGCTTTTTGTTTGTCTAGAGAATTACAAAATTAGCCGATGTGGATAAATATGGGCGTGTTGAGCTCCAGCACCCAGAAACGAGGCTACTTCACGAATTGCCCTACGACAAGTCACCATCGGCTCGCAAAGCACACCGTGATTCCTTTATATCCGTTGACTCGCTCCGGTCGCTAGGTTTCAAATCGGCGCTTGCACTTGTTCGTTTTGGTGAATTATATTAAATGCTTTGTTTCTAAATGGAGTATTAAGTAGGTACGCACTTGTTTTAGCGAAAGAATATTTAAAAGGAGGCTTCGCGATGGCTAGTAGAAGTAATGATGAGTTAACTGGTGTAACACAGCTAGGAAGTCAAGGAACGATGTATGCTTTTGACTACACACCGGACGTACTGGAGGTTTTTGATAACAAGCACCCGGGTCGTGATTATTTTGTTAAATTTAATTGCCCTGAGTTTACCACGCTTTGTCCTAAAACAAATCAGCCTGACTTTGGGACGGTGTATATTAGCTATATACCAGATAAAAAAATGGTTGAGAGTAAGTCACTAAAGCTTTATTTGTTCAGTTTTCGTAATCATGGTGACTTCCATGAAGATAGTATAAATATTATTATGAATGACTTGATTGATTTAATGGCACCCCGTTATATTGAGGTCTGGGGAAAGTTTACACCGCGTGGAGGGATCTCCATAGATCCCTACTGTAATTATGGTAAAGCGGGTACTAAATTTGAGAAGATGGCAGATCAAAGACTAATGAATCATGATCTATACCCAGAAAATATAGATAATCGTTAAAAAGTAGAGGGTTAGGTTTAGGTCTCTTCCTTTATAATCTCGTTTGCAGCACAGACTACAGATTTACAACGTAGTGAAGATTAGGACGTGCTGGCATATTAATGGACAAGGAAGAGGAGTTTTATGTTTATCTATCTTAATGCGTTATTTGTTGGGCTTTTATTACTATCAAATATATTAGCTGTTAAACTGTTTCAAATAGGAGAATTTATTTTGCCTGGGGCTGCGATTGTATATGTCGTGACCTATTTGCTTACAGATGTGATTGGAGAAGTATATGGAAAGAATACAGCTAGAAAAACGGTTCAGGCAGGATTTATAACCCAGTTGCTTGCGGTGTTTTTCATATTTATTGTTGTTCATTTACCTGCTGCACCAGCATTTGGTCTACAATCAGAATTCGAACAAATACTAGGTGGTAGCTTTCGTGTTATTGCAGCTAGCTTGCTCTCTTATATAGCAAGTCAACACCTTGATGTAAGTATTTTTCATCGTCTTCGTGCAAGCCATGGTGAGAAGAAGCTATGGATACGAAATAATGTCTCAACGATGACAAGTCAACTTATTGACACAAGTCTGTTTATAACCATCGCATTCTGGGGAATCGTGCCGCTACGAGTTCTATTAGGTATGATAGTCACCCAATATATATTTAAACTAATCATTGCAATAATAGATACGCCGTTTGCTTATTTGTTGGTTAAATGGGCGAGGAAGCTTGAGGCAAAATAATAAAGTAACTTTTAATTGTTTATAGGATTTTATTTATTGTAAAGATAATCAAAGATTTATAAACTGCCAATTCCATTGACTTTGCTGAAGAATGAAAGCAAAACATTAGATTAAAACCAGTTATATTGATAGGATCTCCTACTTCAGGTTCCTATCTTTATGGCCGGTTTTTAATTTTCATGAATATATGAAAGGAAGGGTTGCGTATGCATCATTAAGTAGGCAACTTTATAAAAAAGAGATTCGTATAAGGTAATAATTCTGAATAATTAGTTAATATAATGGTGATGTAATTACAAATTGAGGAGGGGAAATGGATGGATGAATCGGATAAGCTATTAAAGATTCTTGGTAATAAAGATGTGCTTGCACTTGCTTTTGGAGCAATGATTGGCTGGGGATGGGTCGTTACGTCTGGATTATGGATTACAGAAGCTGGCTCCATGGGAGCGATGCTAGCCTTTGCTATTGGAGGGCTACTTGTTGTCTTAGTTGGATTAACTTATGCCGAATTGTCCTCAGCGCTGCCATTGGTTGGAGGAGAGCATGTATATACGTATAAGGCAATGGGCAGAGTAGCATCGTTTATTGCTACATGGGCCATTATTCTTGGTTATGTGTCTGTTGTCGCATTTGAAGCTGTTGCATTTCCTACAGTTTTCGAGTATGTCATACCTGGTTACAGCCAGGGGTACTTATATACGATAGCTGGCTGGGATGTAACAGTAACCTGGGCAGGTATAGGAATTCTTGGTTCGTTATTGATTGCTTGGATTAATTATCGAGGTATTAAGCTAACAACAGTTATTTCCTTTATATTAACATTAGTAATTTTAATAGCAGGTCTTATGTTAATAACAGGTAGCACATTTGGCGGGAATATAGCAAATATGAAGCCGTTAGTTGAAACTGGTGTAGCAGGTTTATTAACAGTTATCATTATGACACCATTTATGTTTGTTGGATTTGATGTCATTCCGCAAGCGGCGGAAGAGATTAATTTACCACAAAAGAAGATTGGTCAGTTATTAATTGTGTCAGTAGTACTCGCTGTTATTTGGTATATTGCCATTATTTTTGGGGTATCACGAATTTTAGATGCTTCTGAGCTTATGGCGTCCAACTTAGTTACCGCTGATGCAATGGCAAAAGCATTTGGCAATAGTAAATTAATGGGGAATTTTCTTGTGCTTGGAGGGATTGGTGGGATTTTAACAAGCTGGATTGGGTTTTATGTAGGTGGTAGTCGCGCTATTTTCGCTTTAGCAAATGCAGGTATGTTACCAAAGTCACTTGGAGAGTTACATCCTAAATATAAAACGCCCCATAAAGCTATTCTATTAATTGCTGTATTATCTACAGCAGCTCCTTTACTTGGTCGGCCTGCTTTAGTATGGCTAGTTGATGCTGGTGGCTTAGGACTTGTAGTAGCGTGGTTAATGGTAGCAGTATCTTTTATTATTTTGCGCAGAACAGCTCCTAATATGAAACGTCCTTTTAAACTTCCTGGAGGGACTACAATAGGGTGGATAGCTGTATTAATGTCCGGAGGAGTTATGACCCTTTATTTGCCAGGTATGCCATCTGCTTTAATTTGGCCATATGAATGGATCATTGTAGGGATATGGATATTATTGGGCATTATACTTTATAACTACTCCATGGCCAAATATGGTAAAGGATATGCCGACGAGCACATGAAAAAAGAAATAAATCGGGTAGCGTAGAAGCAGAATGGAAATGAGAAAGAAGAAAGCTGTTACTAAAAAAATTTTAGTAGCAGTTTTGTTATAGTTATAGTCTAGGAAATTATAAAATTTGAGCCTGTATATAAATATAGGCGCGTTGAGAAGCATCCAGCTCCAGTGCCCAGAAACGAGGCGACTTCACGAATTGCCCTAACCTAAGTCATTATCAGCTCACAAGCTCATCGTGATTCCTTTATTTCCGGTGACTCGTTCCTGTAGCTACGTTTTTATTCGGGCGCTTGCGCTTTTGTTCAAAGTTAAGAAAGTATAAAATCAGTGCAATGACTGCGTTAAGCCAAGTAGTTATTTTGAAATGTTTGATGTATATTG